>JANODS010001244.1:0-1162 GCA_031412835.1 Acidobacteriota bacterium
CAACGCCTGCATCCTCCCCGTGCCCATGATGAACCTCATCAACGGCGGAGCCCATGCCGATAGCTCCGTCGACATGCAGGAGTTCATGGTCGCCCCCCACGGTGCCACCAAGTTCTCAGACTCCCTCCGCATGGGAGCCGAAATCTTCCATACCCTCAAGGGCGTCCTCAAGAAGCGCGGCTACTCCACCTCCGTCGGCGACGAAGGCGGCTTCGCCCCCAGCCTGAAGTCCAATGAGGAAGCCCTCGAAGTTCTCATGGAAGCCATCGTCCAAGCCGGCTACAAGCCCGGCTCCCAGGTCTCCATTACCCTCGACCCCGCCGCCAGCGAATTCTACGATAAAAAGAAGAAGAAGTACGTCTTCAAGAAGTCCGACGGCTCCGAACGCAGCTCTCAGGAAATGGCCGAATACTGGACCGGCCTCGTCGCGAAATACCCCATCATCTCCATCGAAGACGGCATGGCCGAAGACGATTGGACCGGCTGGAAAATCCTCACCGACATGATCGGCTCCAAGTGCCAACTCGTCGGCGACGATCTCTTCGTCACCAATACCAAGCGCCTCAAAATGGGCATCGATAAAGGCATCGCCAACTCGATCCTCGTCAAGGTCAACCAAATCGGCTCCCTCACCGAAACCCTCGAAGCCATGCACATGGCCGCCGTCGCCGGCTACACCTCCATCAGCTCCCACCGCTCCGGCGAAACCGAGGACAGCTTCATCGCCGACCTCGCCGTCGCCACCGGCTGCGGCCAAATCAAAACCGGCTCGGCCTCCCGCACGGACCGCATCGCCAAGTACAACCAACTCCTCCGCATCGAAGAAGAACTCGGCTCGATGGCGAAGTTCGCCGGCCGCGCCGCCTTCAAGCAATAACCCATGGCCAAACGTCCCGTCGTCCTCACCATCCTTGACGGTTGGGGCCATTCGCTCGAAACGCGCGGCAACGCCGTATATCTCGCGAAAACTCCAACGTTTGACATGCTCCAGAGCAAGTTCCCCTCAACGCTCATCCAAACCTCCGGGGAGGCCGTCGGCCTCCCCCCCGGCCAGATGGGCAACAGCGAAGTCGGCCATCTCAACATCGGCGCCGGGCGCGTCATCCGCATGGATGTCACCCGCATCGACCTGCTCGTGCTTACCGGCGCGATCTACGAGGAT
>JANODS010001245.1:0-3116 GCA_031412835.1 Acidobacteriota bacterium
GCCCGCGGCCCATACCCGATCAGCCCGTAGACCGTCGCCTCGGCCGCCACCAACCCCTCACCTGCCATCTCCGCACCGAAACATCCCACCGTCGCCGCCGCCCGCAACGGAGCCAACACCGCCGATAAACACAAGCCGTTCCAAACCGCGTCCACCTTCCATCGCGCCTCCCGCTCCTCCGCCAAAGCATAAAGAGCGATCGCCGTGCCCGCCCGTTTTAAGACCCGCCCCGTCTCCTCCCAGTGCCGCGCCACCAAATCATCCGGCCACTCGCGCTGCCGCCGCGCATACTCTTCCACCATCGGCATCGCGATCATCACCGGCCAAGGCTCCACCTCCGGCCATGCCACCTCATAGCTGCCCATCCGCTGCCGCCACGCCGACTCCGCCGCGGCCATCGCAGCACCCGGGTCCTCCGGAATCGCCGTCGCCGCTCCGCTGTCCAACTCCCAATACTTCGAGATCCATTCCCCCGGTGCCGTCGACGTCCACGGCAGCCGCGTGCGATACCGCGGTTGCGCCAGCCAAGTCCCTTCCGCAAACAGCGGATCACCCGCCCGCAACTCGTGCCAATAAGCGGTCGCCTCAGCCCACGCCGCCGCCGTCTCCACACACGCCGTCTTCGCCAGCAACAGGTTCTCAAACAATCGGCCGAACGCGGTCATGATCCGCTCCCCGTGAGCCCGTAGCGGCCCCGTCTCCGCCTTCACGGCCAGATGATTCGTCATCAGCGCCACATGGTCCTCCCCCTCAAACGCCCCCAGATACTCCGTCCCCGCCGCCGCCGCGCCCCATGGGTCGTCGTACCGCCGAGCCACCGCGTAATCATTCGCCGCCCGGTCCAACATCGCCGCCCGCGCCAACTCAACTAAATCCCGGCTCGCGGCCAAATGCTCCTCCGCACTCGCCGCCCGGCCCGCCAACACCATCTCCCGATCCAGCGCTACCAGTTGATGCCGGTTCAACTCCGGCTGCAGCAAACATCCCGCCCGCAAGCGATGAATGTAATGATGATTTCCTAATACTCCGCTCATCCAGTTACCAACATGTCCGTGATAGCGTCTAGTGCATCATGTTTCGAATCCTCCGTGCGGCCGCCTACCTTGCCGCGCTCCTTCCTATCTACGCCCAACCCCCGGTAGCCCCACCCAAGCCCCCGGCCTTCCGCCGTCCCCCCGCCTTCCCGGAACGTCCACCCGCCGACCCCGCCTCCCTCGAACGCGGCAAGGCCGTCTATGGCGTCCATTGCACCTTCTGCCACGGCGTCGATGCCCGAGGCGGCTCCGGCGGACCCAACCTCATCCGCACCTCCCTCGTTCTCAATGACAAGAACGGCGAACTCATCGGCCCCGTCATTCGAGAAGGCCGCGAAGGCATGCCCAAGTTCGACCTCACGCCCACCCAGATTTCCGACATCGCCGCGTTCATCCACAATTTCAAAGTCGGCGGCTATGACGTTTCCCGCATGACCCCGCCCTCCATCGTCACCGGCGACCCCACCGCCGGCGCCGCCTATTTCGCCAAGACCTGCTCCGGCTGCCACGCCAATCTCAACGGCATCGCCTCCCGCATCACGGACGCCAAACAGCTCCAGCAAACCTGGCTCATGCCCGGCTCCGGCGGCGGCCGCGGAGGAGGCGGCACCACCCGCGTCTCTCCCACCACGGTCACCGTCACCACCTCCACCGGCAAGGTCAACGGACGCCTCGTCCGCATCGACGATTTCTTCGTCTCTCTCGTCGATGCCGAAGGCACCCCGCTCACCTTCACCCGTAACGGCGACGTCCCCAAGGTCGAACTCCACGATCCCCTCATCGGTCACCGCAAGCTCCTGTCCACCTACTCCGACTCCGACATCCACAACCTCACGGCCTTCTTGGTGACCCTGAAATGAAACTCGCCCTCTGCCTCTCCCTCGCCGCCGCCCTCTGCGCCCAAGGCCTCGACCCGGCCCTTCTCACGAAGCCCCTCGCCAACGATTGGCCCACCTACAACGGCGACTACTCCGGCCAGCGCTACAGCCGCCTCACCCAGATCAATCAGGCCAACGTCAAGAATCTCACCCTCGCCTGGACCACGCGCATCACCGGCGGCATGGGCACAACCGGCGGCTTCGGCGGACGCGGCGGCTTCGGCGGAGGCCCACCCACCATCATCGGCGGAGAAGGCAGCGCCGAACTCGCCGCCAGCTTCGGCGGCAACACCAACATCCGCGCCTCCATTCTCATGGTCGACGGCCGCCTCTACTTCTCCACCCCCGACAACGCCTGGGCCGTCGACGCCCGCGACGGCCGCGTCCTCTGGCACTACTTCTGGAAAACCAAAGGCGGCACCCACATCGGCAACCGCGGCCTCGGCATGTGGGGCAAATGGCTCTACATGGAAACCCCTGACGACTACCTTGTCTGCCTCGACGCCCTCACCGGCAAAGAGCGCTGGCACAAACCCATTGCCGACTTCAATCAGCAATACTTCTCCACCATGGCCCCCATCGTCGTCGGTAACCATATCCTCATCGGCACCGGCAACGACCTCGACGCCCCCGGCTATGTCCAAGCCCGCGACCCTGAAACCGGCGACGTCCAATGGACCACCTACACCGTCCCCATGAAGAAGGGCGACCCCGGCCTCGAAACCTGGGGCAGCCTCGAAGGCGCCCGCGTCGGAGCCGGCAACGTCTGGATCCCCGGTGCCTACGACCCCGAAACCAAGCTCTATATCTTCGGCACCGGCAACCCCTCCCCCAGCTACACCAACCCCAAATCCCGCGACGGCGATAACCTCTACACCTGCTCCCTCGTCGCCCTGAACGTCGACACCGGCAAAATGGCCTGGTACTACCAACTCAACCCCCACGACACGCACGACTGGGACTCGAGCGAAACCCCCATCCTCGTCAACGGCGAGTTCAAAGGCAAGCAGCGCAAAATGGTTCTCCACGCCGACCGCAACGGCTACTTCTACGTCGTCGATCGCCTCACCGGCGAACACCTGCTCACGAGCAAATTCTCCGACACCGTCAACTGGGTCAAGGAGATCAACGCCAAAGGCCAAACCATCCGCAACCCCGCCAAGGATTCCTCCGTCCCCGGCGCGCTCGTTTCGCCGAATAACTA
>JANODS010001246.1:0-2341 GCA_031412835.1 Acidobacteriota bacterium
GCACGTCGACGGAGCTTTCGGCATGGTCTCCGCCGTTGCTGAGTTTCATCATGGGCACGGTGTGGATGCAGGCGTTGACGCCGCCGTGGTAGCGATAGAGGGGGAGGCCGTGGCTTTGGGCGGCGGCGCGGGCAGTGGCCAGGGAGACGGCGAGGATGGCGTTGGCACCGAGTTTGCTCTTGTTGTCGGTGCCGTCGGTGTCGATCATCTTGGCGTCGACTTCTCCCTGGCGGGAGGCGTCCATGCCGATGATGGCGGGTTCGATTTTCTTGTTGATGTTATCGACGGCTTTGCGGGTGCCTTTGCCGAGGTAACGTTTCTTGTCGGCGTCGCGGAGTTCGACCGCTTCGTGTTCACCGGTGGAGGCTCCGCTGGGAACGGCGGCGCGTCCGAAGCTGCCATCGGCGAGGAATACATCGGCTTCCACGGTGGGGTTGCCACGCGAGTCAAGGATCTCGCGGCCTACTACTCTTACAATTTCCGTCATTGTATCGACTATTTTCGCATATGGGACGGCGACGGGGCTGAGAACGACGACGGCTTGAATTGAGGCCGGGCCTTACGGTTTTGGCTTCGATCGTAAAATTCGGACTAAAAAACGCTCCGGCGGCCCTCAGTGCAGCTTACAACATGTTTAATTTCAATATCTTAGAATAAGTTAGTGACCTGTGGGACGCCGCAAAAAGTGGCTTCGTTCGTTGTTTCGCGATGCAGACGTTTTCTAGCTCATGAGTCGAGTCGTCACGAAAACCGGCACCCGACACTAGCCAATGAAATCTGGACTGAGGAGAAATCCCCTAATGCTGCAAGTATTCCGTGCTTAGGGGGGGAACTCAACCAGCGATTTTTGGAAGTGCCTGAAAACAGGCGAAATATAAACTTCAACGCATGGTCAACGTCTTGCAGAACTCTGTGCAAAATGCGTGACAAATAGATAGTAGCTCCAGAGGTCCTCTACCGGGAGGAAAGAAGATGAATCGTGTCCGTTCGTAGAGTAGTTCGATGGTTTGCCAAGGAAGGTACAGGACAAGTGCCACCTGCGTTTGGAACGACTTCGTGAAATGGGCCACGAATTAAGGCGGCCCGAAAGCAGACTTCTTGCGCGATGGGATCTACGAACTGCGCGTCAGCCTGGGAGGAGTTCACCATCGGATACTGTATTTCTTCTATGGCGCAATCGCGGCGGTGGTCTCTCACGGTCTTGTGAAAGAGCGGGCGGTCCCGCCGAAGGAGATCGATCACGCCATTGAGCGCAAGAAACGATTTGAAGCGAATCCGGCGAACCATACTTATGAAGAGGATTGACATGGCAAAGAAGTTGCAATCGACCAGTGATGCGGTGGAGATTCTTCGCCGCCGGATCTACGAAGGCAAACCAGCCCGGCTGAAGAACTTGGAAGAGGCGCGCGCGAACGAAGAGATCGCCCGTAAACTCCTCAAACTGAGGGCAGCGGCCGGCCTTACTCAAGCGCAGGTAGGGAAGCTCATCGGCACCACCGCTTCGGTGATCTGCCGCCTTGAGGATGCCGACTACGAAGGGCACTCCCTGGCGATGTTGCGCAGAGTAGCGGGCGCGTTGCATCAGCGGGTCGAGATCCGTTTTGTGCCGATTCGGCGGTCGGCGGATCTCTCGCCCGGACCGGAGCGAAAAGAGGGATTCTGACGAAGCCCAACGGCGTGGGGAGGTACCGCCGGGCTATCGGATTGAGTAGGCTGGAACGTATGAGAATCTTCAGGCCGGAGCGTTTCGACTGGCGTTTGCAGGGGCAGCGACCTTCGGGCTGGACTTCGCCCCACACTTGGCCACTTGCGGCAGCGTGCGCCAGTCGTTGCTGGTTTTCATGAGGATTTCGCTGGAGCGGGAGTGCCAATACCGGCGGCGTTTTCCCGTCGGTTTTGCCACTCGTTCTTGCGGTGCCCTACCGACGGTTTGGGGGAAGTAAGATGCTCAGGCGTCAATTCAAGATCCGTGGCCTGGATTGCGCCGAGGAGGTGGCGATTCTCAAGCGCCAACTCGGGCCGGTTGCGGGGGAGGCCAATCTCGCCTTCGATGTGTTGCGGGGTCGGCTGACGGTGGTGGGTCCGGTGCCGGAGGACGCGGAGGTTGTTCGGCTGGTGGGTGAGACCGGGATGTCCGCGGAGCTTTGGGATGCTTCGCGGCCAGAAGCGCCCGCCTCAAAATTGCGGGACTATTTCATGCTCGGCAGCGGGGTCGCTTTGCTGGCCGGATATGCGGCTTCGGCTCCGATGGACCGCGCGCTCTTCGCGGTGGCCGCGCTGCTGGGCGGGTGGTTCATTTTACCGAAGGCGTGGTTCGCGGCTCGGCACCTTCGGCCCGACA
>JANODS010001247.1:0-4096 GCA_031412835.1 Acidobacteriota bacterium
CTCCTCCTGCGCCAACCCGGCAAACACCCGCCGCCGTCCATCCACCAAGCGCCCACTCCCCGCGAAGCTCACCTCCACTAACCCTCCCGGCGACGAACGCACCCCCTTCACCAAATACCCCTCGCCAAACCGCGTATCCGCCCGGCTCGGAAACAAAACCGACTCCACCGTCAACACCCCGTTCATCCGCTGCCGAGTCAACGGTCCCTGCGCCAACCCATCATTCCGACCACTCGGCAGAAACGCCCCCCGGAGAGATCCCTCAGCCAACCCCCAAACCTCGTGCCCCGCCTGCTCCGCCCTTTCCACGCACCACGCCGCCGTAGCGCCCCCTCCCACCACCAAAACCCTCTGCCCCGTCAACGCCACCGGATTCGCCCTCCCCAAAAACCAGCCCCCCGTCACCACCCGCGGCCAAGCCTGCAAACTCCCCCGCAAATTCGCATACTCCCCCAACAACACCGCGTCACTCGGATCTACCACCCCCGGAGCCAACCGTCTAGCCGGACCCGGACCCCCGCAAACATCCACAAAATCAGCCCGCACCGTCTCAAACCCTGTCGCCGTCTCCACCGCCAACTCATATCCCGTCCCCACCGCCCGAACCCCCTTCACCTCCCCCGCCAACGACCAAAACGACCGCGCACCCGCCAACGCCAACCATTGCCCCTCCGCCGCCAAGCCAAACTCCCTCACCCCCAGAAAGTCGAACTCCGCCCCACCCCTTCCCCGATACTGCTCCACAAACTCCGGCAAGACCAACATAGCCGGCCATTGCCCCATCGCCGTTGACACATACCCCTGCCACGGATCGCACCCACCAATATGCAAAATCTCCCGGCCACCCAACCGCTCCCGACCCAACGCGCTCGCCAACAACGTCAAATGGTTCGTCACCCCCGAAATCCCGTTGCCAACAATCACATAATACGACCGCGTCAAATCAACATCCCGCCCCGCACCCGGCGGCCAAACTCCAGCACTAGACATGTTCTTTAAGGTAACCCACAGACCCGGCGTTATAATCAGAAGATGTCTTCCGAGGGTTCCCCCGAGGCCGCCCGGCCTTCCAACTTCATCCGCGACATCATCCTCGCCGATCTCGCCGCCGGTAAAAACGACGGTCGCGTCCACACCCGCTTCCCCCCCGAACCCAACGGCTACCTCCACATCGGCCACGCCAAATCCATCTGCCTCAACTTCGGCCTCGCCCGCGAGTTCAACGGCAAATGCAACCTCCGCTTCGACGACACCAACCCCTCCAAAGAAGAAACCGAATTCGTCAACTCCATCATGGAAGACGTCCGCTGGATGGGCTTCGAATGGGACGCCCTCTTCTACGCCTCCGACTACTTCGATCAGCTCTACGCCTGGGCCGTCCAACTCATCAAGGCCGGCAAAGCCTACGTCTGCGACCTCACCTCCGAACAAGTCCGCGCCACCCGCGGCACCACCACCGAACCCGGCACCCCCAGCCCCTTCCGCGACCGCACCGTCGAAGAAAACCTCGATCTCTTTGAACGCATGCGCGCCGGCGAGTTCCCCGACGGCACCCGCACCCTCCGCACCAAAATCGACATGACCTCGCCCAACTTCAACATGCGCGACCCCGTCATGTACCGCATCCTTCACGCCCATCACCACCGCACCGGCGACAAGTGGTGCATCTACCCGATGTACGACTACACCCACGGCGAAAGCGATTCCATCGAAGGCATCACCCACTCCATCTGCACCCTCGAATTCGAAGACCACCGCCCCCTCTACGATTGGTACGTCGAAAACCTCGGCATCCATCACCCCCAGCAGATCGAGTTCGACCGCCTCAACGTCTCCAACACCCTCCTCAGCAAGCGCAAGCTCCTCCTGCTCGTGCAAAAAGGCCTCGTCTCGGGCTGGGACGATCCCCGCATGCCCACCCTCTCCGGTCTCCGCCGTCGCGGCTACACCCCGGAAGCCCTCCGCACCTTCTGCGCCAACGTCGGCGTCTCCAAAACTAACGGCGTCATCGAACTCGGCCTCCTCGAGCACTTCCTCCGCGAAGACCTCAACAAACGAGCCCTCCGCGCCATGGCCGTCCTCGATCCGCTCAAGGTAGTCATCACCAACTACCCCGCCGACCTCACCGAGTACATGGAAGCCGTCAACAACCCCGCTGACGAATCCGCCGGTACCCGCACCGTCCCTTTCTCCCAGGTAATCTACATCGAAAACGACGACTTCCGCGAGGTCCCCCCCAAGAAGTATTACCGCCTCTCCCCCGGCACCGAAGTCCGCCTCCGCTACGCCTACTTCATCACCTGCCAAGCCGTCATCAAGAACGAGGCCGGTGAAATCGTCGAGATCCACTGCACCTACGACCCCGCCTCCCACGGCGGCAACTCCCCCGACGGCCGAAAAGTCAAATCAACGATCCACTGGGTCTCCGCCACCCATGGAGTAGAAATCGAAGCCCGTCTCTACGACCAGCTACTTCTCGAAACCACCGGCGACGAATCCGCCGACTCGGATTTCACCTCGCAACTCAACCCTAACTCCCTAGTCATCCCGCCGAAAGCCATCGCCGAACCCAGCGTCGCCACCGCCGCACCGGGCACGAAGTACCAGTTCGAACGAGTCGGCTACTTCACCGTCGACCCCGACTCCACCCCCGAAAAACCTGTATTCAACCGCACCGTCCAACTCCGCGACACCTGGGCCAAAATCGACAAAGCCCAAACTACCTAAGCCGCGCCAGTCGTTCCACGTTCGCCCAAATCGAAGCCTCATCCTTCAGCTCAGCCAACGGCCCGATCTCCTCCCGAACGTACGCCCAATCCACCCGGCCCACCTGCCGCCTCACCACGCCCTCGGCATCCTGCACGTCTAACGCTCGCCCGGCGAAGAGCTTCATAACCAACAAATCCTCCGCCGAACAAGTCCGCAACCTCGCGTCTTCCTCAAACTCAAAATAAGTCGATCTTTCCACCGCCAACGCCTCAAACGGCAACGCCCCCAGCGACACATCCATCCCCACGCCATTCCCCGCCCGTAACAATAGCACCCGACTCCGCAAAGCAAATTCATGCGCGTCAGGCAACCGTCCAGCAAACCTCTTCAGAAGTGCCTCGACGAATCGCCCTTCGTCTCCAAAGCCCACCATCAAAGTCAGATCCACATCCCGTGTCACCCGAGGCTCTCCCCATCGCAAAACCGCGATACCCCCAATCAAACAGCTTGCCCAACCCTCGCCCTCACAAAACCTCTGCAGCTCCTCAGCCGCCTCAAAAATACCAATCATCGCAACTTCGCAAACAGCGCCTGCATCTCCACCATCCCAGACGTCTTCCGCTCCGGCAACGCCCGCAAAGCATAAGCAAACGCAGGTGCCAACAATCGCAAAGTCTCCGCCGGATCAGCCTCCACCATCTCCCGCCACTTAATCGCCTCTAACTCCGGACCCGCCGCCGCCCAAGTAGCCGCCCACTGCTCTCGAAGCTCCCGCTCGTCCATGCCCCATTGTAAACCCCACTCACCGCCCCAACGTCTCCGTCAAAAACTTCACCACCACCACCATCTCCTCCTCCTTCACCCCCGCCCCGCGCGCCACCATATTTTGAACTATCTCCCGCCACTCCTTCTCATTCCGCCGCTGCGTCGTCACCACCTCAATCGAATGACACCCCACCCCACACGTCCGCTGCACCAGCGCCCTCGCACCACCCGCCGGCAAAACCACCGGAGCAAACACCCCGACCTTCGCCTCACCCTTCCGCGCCGCCACCCCTCGCGCCAACGCTTGCGACACACTCTCGGGCAAAGCCTTCCGCTTCACATCCGGCAACGCAAATCCCACCAAAGTATTCGACGACCCCCCTCCCAAAAACCCACCTCCGCCCGCCGCCATCACCACCACATACTGCCGCCCATCCCGACCCATGTAAGTAATCGGCGAAGTATGCGCACTCGCCTCCACCTTCGTCTCCCAAACCAACTTCCCCGTCCCCGAATCATAAGCCCGAAAACGCGAATCATTCGCAGCCCCAATAAACACCAGCCCCCCCGCCGTTGCAATACTCCCCCCCATATTGATCGACCCCGTCTCCCTCACCCCCGT
>JANODS010001248.1:0-4768 GCA_031412835.1 Acidobacteriota bacterium
ACGATCAGGTCCGGGTGGCCGTCGTTGTTGTAGTCCCCGACGGCGACACCGATGGAGTGAAGCTTGGTCTGCAAACCGGAGGACGCCGTGACGTCCTCGAACTGGAAGTTGCCCTTATTGCGGAAGAGCCGGTCTTGCCGGTCAGCCGCTCCGGTGACCAAAATATCCAGGAGGCCGTCGCCGTCGTAGTCGAACGCGGCGAGGCCCCCGGCCATGGTTTCGGGGAGTAGCTTCTGGGGAGAGGGGGCGTGATTCAGACGGATAGGCAAGGTTCCGGCGTCGCGGAAAGAGAGGGCCGCGAGAAGGAACAGCGCCTGGATCACGTCCGGTAGCTACCGTTGATCTTGATATAGCCTTCGGTGAAATCGCAGGTGAAGAACCGAGCTTGTCCGGTGCCGGGGCCGCGGAGTTGGAACTGGATCAGCACGTCGGGCTCGTCGAGCAGTTTGATCAGTTCGGCTTCTGAGAAGTCGACGGCGACGCCTTTGCGGCAGACGGCCATGCCCTGGAAGTTGATGTCGACCTGCGCCACTTCAAAGTTCACCCCGGCGTTGCCGGCAGCCATCAGGATGCGGCCCCAGTTGGGGTCGGAGCCGGCGATGGCGGTTTTGACGAGGGGGGAGTTCGCGATTTGGCGGGCGATGCGGAGGGCGTCTTTGTCGGACTTGGTGCCCGCCACTTCGATGGTAATGAGCTTCTTGGCGCCTTCGCCGTCGCGGGCGATCTGGCGGGCGAGATCCTCCATCAGATGCGTCAGCGCCTGCGCAAAGAGGGCTTTATCCTGGCCGGCGAGTTTGATGCCGGAGGCCCCGTTGGCGAGCAGGTAGACTGTGTCGTTGGTCGATGTATCGCCGTCGACGGACATGCAGTTGTAGCTGCGGTCGTTGGCCTTAACAAGCATCTTCTGGAGGTCAGCCGGGGAGACGATGGCGTCGGTGACGATGTAGGCAAGAGTGGTCGCCATCAAGGGTTGGATCATGCCCGAGCCTTTCGTCATGCCGGCGATGTGGATGAGGCCGCCCTTTACGGAGAGCGAGGCGGTAGCTACCTTGCGGGTCAGGTCCGTCGTCAGAATCGCGTCGGCGGCTTGGTCGAACTTATCGGGAGATAGAGCCTCGACGAGGGCAGGAAGGTGAGTCGTGATTTTGGTGACGTCGAGTTCTACGCCGATGACTCCGGTGGAAGCGGGGAGGACTTGATTGGCAGGGATTTTGAGCGCTTTCGCCAGAACGCGGACCGTTTCGTTGGCTACCTTGTCACCGGTGCGGGTGGCGCAGTTGGCGTTGCCGGCGTTCGTGATGATGGCGCGGGCGATGCCTTTGGAGGCGGCCAAATTCTTCTGCCCGAGCTTCACCGGGGCGGCGGCGGCCTTGTTCTGGGTGAATACGGCGGCGGCGGAGGCGGGGGAATCGGAGACGATGAGGGACAGATCGTCTTTGGCGACTTTCCGGATGCCAGCGTACAGGGTGGCGTAGCGATAACCAAGGGGAAGTGTCATGTCAGGCTTTCATTGTCGGCTAAGTGCTGCCCATTGCGGAAGCTTTCCGCGGGTACTCTTTTTCGGCCCTCTTGCTGGAGCTCGTAGATAGCAAGTACAGTACCGCCTCCACAGGCGATGCGCAGCGGGGTACCGGGCAGCAGCGAGCCCGGAGGAAGGTTAGTCCGTTCTGGGAGAGGCAGCGCCGCGTGGATCTACAGCGGCGCGCCGCGGAAGGTGCAGACGGCGCCGGGCCAGGGGGTAAAGCCGCGAAGGCGATTGTGGATTTCGGCGGCGGGGCGGGACCAATCGATCCGGGCATCGTCCTTCGTCAGAATGCGGGCGAGGGTGGCCTCGGCGGGGTTCTGCGGCACTGGGGTAAGAGGGCCGGACAGCGTTTGGACGCAGAGTTCTGCCCCGAGCGGAGCGAGACGGGCGGATAGCTCCGGGGCGGTTTCGTTGGGCTCGATGGTTAGTTCGGCTTTGAGAAGAATGTCACCGGTATCGAGGCCGGCGTTGATGAGCATGGTGGTAACGCCGGTGGTCGTCTCGCCATTGGCTAGAGCCCATTGGATGGGCGCAGCGCCGCGATACCGGGGCAGTAGCGAGGCATGGACGTTGATAATGCCGAGCGGCGGCAGATCGATGATTGCCTGGGGGATGATTTGGCCATAGCCGACGACGACCATGACGTCGGCCTGGAAGGCGCGAAGCTCTTCGACGATCTCAGGCCGCCGAATCCGCTCGGGTTGATAGACGGGCAGCCCGAGCGCCTGGGCGGCTTGCTTGACGGGAGAGAAGGCGAGTTGTTGGCCGCGACCAGACGGCCGGTCCGGCTGGGTGTACACCGCGCGGACTTCGTGGCCCGCGGCGACGAGGGCGGTGAGGGTCGGCACCGCGAATTGCGGCGTGCCCATGAAGACGACTACCAATCGCCAGCCTTTTGGAGCTTCTTGATCTTGCGGCGGATGAGATCTCGCTTCAATGGGGAGAGGTGGTTGAGGAATAGGACGCCGTGCAGGTGATCGATTTCGTGTTGGAGGGCACGGGCCAGGAGCTCTTCGCCTTCGACTTCGATGTCATTGCCTTCAATGTCTTTGGCGCGGACGACGACGTGGGCGGCGCGGCGGACGTCTTCGCGGAAACCGGGGATGGAGAGGCAGCCTTCTTCGCCGATTTGGGAGCCTTCGCGCTTGACGATGGTGGGGTTGATGAGGACGAGCTGCTTGGACGGATCTTCGCCGGAGGAGGTATCGATGACGGTGAGCTGGCGGCCGACGCCAACTTGGGGAGCGGCGAGGCCGACGCCGCGGGCGACGTACATGGTTTCAAACATGTCGACGACGAGCTTGCGGAGTTCGGGGCTGCCGAAGTTGGTCACCGGGGCGCACTTGGTTTCGAGTACGGAGTCGCCGTATTTGACGATGGAGAGGGCGGCCATTGTTAGTAGTTCCTGACCTGATCTAGGTAGTTATCGTAGTTGCGGCGGGACTCGCGGAGGGAGTCGCCCCCGAATTTCTCGAGCAGGGCCTGGGCCAGGACGATGGAAACCATGGCTTCTCCGATGACGCCGGCGGCGGGGACGACGGCGATGTCCGAGCGTTCGTAGGCGGCTTTCTCGGTGTCGCGGGTGATGAGGTCGACGGATTCAAGCGGACGGCGCAGGGTGGAGATGGGCTTCAGCAGGCCGCGGACGAGAATGTCCTGGCCGTTGGTGATGCCGCCTTCGAGGCCGCCGGCGCGATTGGCTCCCCGGAAGAACTCGCGGTCGCCCTTGTTGTAGTGGATCGAATCCTGGACCTTTGAGCCGAAGTACTCCGCGCCTTCGGAGGCGAAGCCGATCTCGACGCCTTTAACGGCCTGCATGGAAACGATGGCCTGGGCCAGTTTGCCATCGAGGCGGGTGTCCCAGGTGATGTGGGAGCCGAGGCCAATGGGGACGCCGCGGGCGACGACTTCGAAGATGCCGCCGACGGTATCGCCGGTGCGGTAGGCTTCGTCGACCACATCCTTCATTTGGGCTTCGGCGGCGGGGTCGACGCAGCCGAGGAGAACTTCATCACGGGCGGCGAGAGCCTGCAGTTCGGCCCATTCGGCGGGTCGCTGCAACTTTGCGGTGCCGACTTGAATCACATGGGATAAGACTTCGATGCCGAACTCACGGAGTAGCTCCTTACAGAACGCGCCGACGGCCACACGGGCAGTGGTTTCGCGGGCGCTGGCTCGTTCGAGAATGTACCGGGCATCGGGGAAATCGTACTTGATGGCACCAGCGAGATCGGCGTGGCCGGGGCGTGGGCGGAGCACCTTTTTCTTCTTGTCTTCGCTGCCTTCGAAGTCCTCAATGGGGAGCGAGTCGGTCCAGTTCTTCCAGTCTCGGTTCTCGATGATGATGGCGATGGGAGCGCCGATGGTTCTGGAGTGGCGGACGCCGGAGACGACGTGGGCGGTATCAGTTTCGATCTTCATGCGCCCGCCTCTACCGAAGCCTTGTTGGCGACGCCAGAGTTCGCGGTTCACACGTTCGAGGGAGATCGGAACTCCGGAGGGTAAACCGGTTAGAGTAGCCACGAGGCATTCGCCGTGGGACTCGCCGGCGGTTTCAAAGCGCAGCATGTACCCCTTTATCGTATCGTTCTCTATCTCAAGGATTCAAGCTGTGATTCCGGATGAGCCGAATCGGGGGCCGTTTGCGCCTATCCTAGAGAGAGGGATCTTTTGATGGAAGTCATTCGCGCCAGTTCGGGAAGTAGTGACAGCGCTCGGTCGCAAGCGCTGAGCTTGCCGCCGGAGATATTGGAGCGGGCGGGCTCTTCTCTCTGTTGGATCTCGATTGTGTGCGCGGTCACGTCGATCGTGATCTTCATTCTGCAGAACCAGTTGCAGCCGGAGATGGCGGCGATGTTAGCGCAGCCGTATCAGCGGCTGATGACGTTGGGCCTAGTTTTCCTATCACTCGGGTTCTTGGTGTTGCTGCGGGCGGGATGGGTGACCAAGGAGACGATTCTCGATTTAGGGACAGTGTTTCGGGTGGTGGTTGCGTTTGCGATCGCGACCTTTGAGACGGGGATGCCAATTGCAGCGGATCAGCCAGTGCGGGGTATCTCGGGCGTAGCGTTATGGCTTGTGTTTACGGGGTTTTTATTGCCGAACTCGCCTTTGAAGACTGGGGCGGCGGCGGTGGGAAGCGTGCTGGCATGGCCGCTAGCCTACTGGGTGAACTTAGAGATGAACGGCTTTGCGGCGGCTCCTTGGAACCGGTTGTTCATCTGGATTCTGCCGATTGTGGTG
>JANODS010001249.1:0-3352 GCA_031412835.1 Acidobacteriota bacterium
GACGGCGTGGTAGAGAGAACGGAGTCGGCTGGCGTATGCCACCCACTTCGAGTCGGGGCTCCAGGTGGGGTTCAGCGTTCGGGTGGGAACCATCCAGGGGTCGCCGCCGATGGATTTCGTTTGGCCGGAGGCGATGTCGAGGACCCAGACTTTGAGGTTGGTGTCCGTGAAGAGGAGCTTCTTGGAGTCGGGACTCCAAGAGGGCGTGTAGAAGAAGGTAGGGTTCGGGATGGCTATTTTGCGGGGGGCGTTGATGCCGTCTTGCGATTCAATGATGAGCTTGTATTCGCCGGACTTGTCGCTGAAGTACGAGACGAACTTCCCGTCGGGGGACCAGGCGGGGACGCGTTCGGCGGAGCCGGAGGAGTTCGTGAGGTTGCGGACGTCGCCTTTTTCGGCGGGGATGGTGAAGATCTCGCCGCGGGCTTCGACGGCGATGCGTTTGCCAGTGGGGGAGAGGGCGAGGTTGGTCATGCGGTTGGTGACGTCATCCCAGCGGGGCATCATCCACGGGAAGTCGCCGGAGGCGGTGATGGGAACGAGGCGGGACTGGGAGGTTTTGGGATCGAGTTCGTGAATGGAGCCGGCTTGTTCGAAGACGAGAGCGCCGGCGCCGGAATTGAGCGTTTTGACATCAAAGTCGGTGAAGCGGGTGTGCTGGGTGAGTTTCTTCGATTTGGTGTCGTAAGACCAAACGTTCGACACGCCGTCGCGATCCGAGAGGAAGGCGATGGTCGAGTCGCTGATCCAGACGGGATCGATGTCTTTCGAATTGGTCCAGGGAGGGGAGACGAGGTCGTAGGCTTTGAGATCGACGATCCAAATGGGGCGGTTCTGACCGCCGCGGTAGTTGCGGCGTTCGTCGTCCCAACTGCCGTTCATGCGGTAGGCGATGTGTGTGCCGGTGGGGGAGAGTTTGCCCTGGTAGCCACGGGGAAGGGGCAGGGGTTGTTCGATGCCTCCGGCGGCGGGGACGGTCCAGAAGCGAGGGGAGGCGTTGGGGGCGGCGGTGGCGCGGGGGGTGGTAAACAGGATGGACTTGCCGTCTGGGGCCCAGCCCTGTACGAGGTCTGGGCCGGGGTGGTAGGTAAGGCGCTTGGGCTCACCGCCTTCGGCGGCGACGAGATAGACGTCGGTGTTGCCGGCGTACTCGGCGCTGAAGGCGATCGTCTTGCCGTCGGGTGAGAACTGGGGATGGGAGCTTTGCCCCTGGTGAGTGGAAATACGGCGGGCGAGGCCGCCAGCTCTTTCCACGACCCAGATGTTGCTCGCATAGGCGAAGGCGATGCGAGTGGTACTAATGGTGGGCATGCGGAGGAGGCGCGTGGGAGCGGCGGAGAGCGCATGCGCGAAGAGGATGGCCAGAGCGAGATAACGCATTTTGTTAGGTTACGGCAAATCAACAGGGAGCGAATCGGCGGGGACTCCGTTAGGCACCGAAGCAGTAGACGCGGCCATCTTGCGCGGCGATGACCACTTTGCCGTCGCTGATGGCGGGGCTGCTGGATACGGCGGCACCGGCTTCGTACTCCCACAGTTTCTTGCCAGTGGCGGCGTCGAGGACGTAGAAGCGGCCATCGTTCGAACCGATATAGACGCGGCCCGCGGCGGCGGCGGGGCTGGATTCGACCCGGCTCCGGGTATTGAAGATCCACGCGACTTTGCCGGTTTTGGCATCAATGGCATGGACCATTTTGTCGCGGCCACCGAGGATGACCTTTCCGTCGATCAGCGTGGCGCTGGAGTAGAACGGGAATTTGCGAACGGGGTGTTCGTAGCGCCAGATGATTTTCTTGGCGGCCATGTCGACGCCGTAGACTTCGTTGCCGAAGGTGCCGAAGTAGGCCATGTTGCCGGCGAGGGCGGGGCTGGCGCCGGTGTAGGCGCCGCTCGAAACTTGGAAGATTTCTTTGCCATCGGCGATGCGGATGGCGCGGAAGTGTTCATCGCAGCCAGCGATGTAGGCGATGCCGTCTTTGACGGCGGGGGTGCCGTGGACCGGGCCGGTGGTCTCGTACTTCCAGGCGAGTTTGCCGGTTTTGGCGTTGAGCGCATAGAGGCTTTGGTCGTAGCTGCCGATCAGCACTTTGTCGCCGTGGACGATGGGAGAGGACTTGATTTCGGTGCCGGTGGGATAAGTCCAGAGGCCTTTGCCATCGGCGGCGTTGACGGCGTGCAGGACGCCTTTTAGATCGCCGATGTAGACAATGCCGCTCGCGATGGTGGGCGTCGATTCACCGATTTCGCTGCCGGCTTTGTACTTCCATTTGGTCTTGCCAGTGGCGAGATCGATGGCGAGCAGGTCTCCGGCCCCGGAGCCGATGTAGACCACGCCACCGGAGATGATGGGCGACGACTCAAACTGCTCGCCGCCCTCCCACGTCCAGAGGAGCTTCAATTGCGCGGGCGGGGCACCGGAGGTGGCGACTCCGGTGAGGGCGGGGTTGCCGCGGAATTGGGGCCATTCGGCGAAGAGTGCGGTCGAGAAGAGGAAGATGGTTAGAAGGCGCATTGGTAAAGCTCCAGGGCGGCGGCGGCATCGAACGGACGGGGGTTGTGACGGCCGGTCCATTGCTGGGCGGCATCGTCGGCGAGTTGGACGAGGGCGTCGGCTGGGATGCCGTATTCATGTAAGGGCTGGGCGAGGCCGAGGGCTAGTTCCGCGAGTCGGTCGGCCAGATGGGGGTGGAGGTCGGCGTATTCGGGGGCGTCGTTCCAGCGGACGACGTGGGGGAGCATGATCGCGATGGCGACGCCGTGGGTGATGCCGTAGCGGGCCGTCAGCGGGTTGGCGCAGGCGTGGGCGGCTCCGAGCATGGAGGCTTCAATGGCGCAGCCCGCGAACCAGGCACCGAGTTGGAGGTCGGCGTTTGATTCGAGCGACGCGGGGGCGGCGTAGCTACGGTGGAGCAAGTGCCAGGCTTGCCGGGAGAAGAGTTGGGAGGCTGGGGTTCGTTTCGTAGTGACCAGGGTTTCGACGGCGTGGCTGAGGGCGTCGTAGCCAGCGGCGGCCCGGACTTGAGGGGGCTGGGAGAGGGTCAATACCGGATCGAGGACAGCGTAGCGGAAGGACGCCGTGGGGTCGCCACACGCCATTTTGACGTGGGTGACGGGGTCGCTGATGAGGGCGTAGGATTGGGCTTCGCTGCCGGTGCCGGTGGTGGCGGGGATGCCGATCATGGGCAGCAGCGGTTGCGTGGCTTTGCCGTAGCCCCAGTAATCCTTCATCGTGCCGCCGTTCGTAAGGACGAAGTTGATGCCTTTGGCGGCGTCGAGAGAGCTGCCGCCGCCGAGGCCGATAAGGGAATCGATGTTGAGGTGAGAAGCGAACTCGCGGCCGTGCTCGATCATG
>JANODS010001250.1:0-10255 GCA_031412835.1 Acidobacteriota bacterium
GCCGAACGCAAGAGTTTAACCCGGGTCGAAGACATCTTGATCGACCCAGCCAGCCCTCCTGCCCCAACCCCGGCTACGACCTGCGCACAGGCCGTCGCCGCCGCGCGGGCCCGAGGAGCGGCGGTTGTCCTCTTCTACGGCGCCCATCTCCTGCGCAACGGTGCTGCGCTCATCCTGGACGAGATGATGGCCAAAGGCTGGATCACCCACATCGCCACCAACGGCGCCGGTACCATCCACGATTGGGAGTACGCCTGGCTCGGCCGTTCCACCGAAAGCGTCGAGCAGAACGTCGCCACCGGCACGTTCGGATCCTGGGACGAGACCGGCCACAATCTCCATCTCGCGATGTACGCCGGTGCCCTCCGCGGCGAAGGCTACGGCGTGGCCTTGGGCCGATTCATTGCCGAGGACGGCGTCACCCTCCCCTCGCCCGAGGTCTTGGAGCGCCTCATTCGCGAGGAGCCCCGCCACCCGCTCACCGCCGCCCGCGCCGACCTGCTCGCCGCCGCAATGCCCTCCGGCCGGGTCACGGTCGACCACCGTTGGAAGCACGCGTCGATTCTCTATCACGCCTTCCGCCACGGCGTTCCGGCCACGGTTCATCCGGGCATTGGCTACGACATCATCGCCAACCATCCAGCCTTCAACGGCGCGGTCATCGGTCGCGCGGCGGGCCTCGATTTCCGCCTCCTTGGCGACACCGTCGAAGGGCTCGACGGCGGCGTCGTGCTCTCCGTCGGCTCCGCCATCATGGCCCCCCAAGTCTTCGAAAAAACGCTCAGCAACGTAAATAACCTGCGCCTCGGCACCGGTCGGCCCATCGTGCAAGGCCATTCAATCTACGTCGTCGACCTCCAAGACGGAGGCGGTTGGGACTGGACCCAAGGCGAGCCGCCGAAGACGAATGCGGCCTACTACCTCCGCTTTTGCAAGAGTTTCTCCCGGATGGGGGCCCCGATGCATTACGTCCAAAGCGACAACGTCGCCTTCCTGCACAACCTGTATCGCGACCTAACCCGCCTCGTCCCCTAACCGCCGATCATGGTTCAAATAGTTCCGTATGTAATCAGCCACCGAATCGGCTAGTGGCGTAATCGCGGCCTCGTACCCGGTCGACCGCAGCCGGTCAATCGTCGCGCAAGTCCGATACTGATACTTCCCGCGAAGCTGATCCGGCATCGGGATGAACTCGATATTCGGCTCAAGATCAAGCGCCGCGAAAATCGCCCGCCCCAGGTCCAGCCAAGTGTGCGCCTGCCCCGAGCCGAGGTTGTAAAGCCCACCGGCCTCCGACGCCCCCGCCAGATGAATCGTCATCGCCACCGCGTCCTTCACGTACAGAAAATCCCGCTGCTGGCAACCATCGGCAAAGTCCGGCCGATGGCTCCGAAAAAGCTCCAACTTCCCAGTCGACCGGATCTGGTTGAACGCCTTGTGCACGACGCTCCGCATATCGCCCTTATGATCTTCGTTCGGCCCAAAAACGTTGAAATACTTCAGCCCCACCACTTTATCCGCCCAGCCCGCCCGCAGCGCGTACTGGTCGAACAGGTGCTTCGAGTACCCATACATATTCAGCGGCCGCAGCGAGTCAATCGGCAAGTCCTCGCGGAAATCGTCCTCCCGCGCCCCATAAGTCGCCGCCGAAGAAGCATAAACAAAACGAGCCCCGTTCTCAAGCGCCCAATGCGCCAGCCGCTTCGTGTACTCGAAGTTGTTCCGCATCAGAAACGCGGAATCCTTCTCGGTAGTAGCCGAACACGCCCCCAGGTGGAAAACTGTGTCAATATCGTCGAGCTTGGGCAACGCGGCCAGCAAGTCTTCCGCGTCGATATAGTCAAGGAACCGCAGCGGCACCAAATTGCGCCACTTTTCCGAGAGATCCAACCGATCAGAGATCAATACCCGTTGATGGCCGAGACGATTCAGCCGCCAAACGACGGCGCTTCCAATCATGCCGGCTCCGCCGGTAACCAATATGCGGCGGGTAGTATCCATTTTTATACAATGGTCGGGGCGAGAGGATTCGAACCTCCGGCCTCCTGGACCCGAACCAGGCGCTCTACCAGGCTGAGCCACGCCCCGAAGAAATTAGGATAGCGCGGATTACCATCAAACGGCAACCCTTGGCCTGCGAGAATAGAGGCAGAGCCATGAAAATCGCCTTTTTCAATACCAAACGGTACGAGAAGCAAGCCTTCGAACAGGCGAACCAAGGCGCCAACCACGAGTTCGTTTGGATCGATTTGCCGCTGCGCGCAGGCACCGCGCCGTTGGCCCACGGCTGCCAGGCGGCCTGCGTTTTCGTCAATGATCAGGCCGACGCGCCCGCCATCGCGGTGTTGGCCACCGGTGGCGTGAAGATGATCGCAACCCGCTCGGCGGGCTTCAATCACATCGACCTCGCAGCCGCCAAATCCGCGGGCATCGTCGTCGCCCGAGTGCCTGCTTACTCGCCCTACGCCGTCGCGGAGTACACGCTCGCGCTGATGCTGTCGCTCAACCGTCACGTCCATCGAGCCTACAACCGCGTCCGCGAAGGTAACTTCGCGCTCGACGGGCTCCTCGGTTTCGACATGCACGGTCGAACGGTCGGGCTGATCGGCTTGGGAAAAATCGGCGTCTGTACCGCCCGGATCTTGCAAGGGATGGGCTGTATCGTCATCGGCCACGACCCCGTGACTTCGGCGCCGGGAGTAACTTCGCTTGCGCTCCCCGACCTGCTGGCGTCCAGCGACATCGTCTCCCTGCACTGCCCGTTGACGCCGCAAACCCGGCACCTGATCAACGGCGAATCGATCCAGCGGATGAAGCGCGGGGCGATGCTGATCAACACGAGCCGAGGGGCGCTCGTCGATACCCTCGCCGCGATCGAAGGCCTGAAGTCCGGCCAACTCGGCTCGCTCGGAATCGACGTCTACGAAGAGGAGGCCGACCTGTTTTTTGAGGACCTCTCCGAGACCGTGATTCAGGACGATGTCTTCGCCCGGCTATTAACTTTCCCTAACGTACTCGTCACCGGACACCAGGCCTTTTTCACGGCGGATGCGCTGGCAGGGATCGCGGCCACCACCCTCGGCAACGTCACTGAATTTGCCGCGACAGGACAGTGCCGGAATGCGTTATCCTGAGCCTCAAGGTGCCCACTCCCAACTCACTACCTCGCCGGGCGTTTCTGGGCTCTCTGGCCGCTGCGGCGTTCGCAGATTCCAGGGCTGACGAGAAGGCGGCTGGCTTTCGGCTGGGAGCTGCGACCTTCTCTCTTAAGAACTTCTCCCGCGCTCGGGCCATCGAAATGCTCCAGCTTTGCCGCGTCGAAGCCGTTAGCGTGAAGGAAGCCCACGCCAAGATCAACGACAATCCCGCCGAATGGGCCAAGGCGCGCAAAGAGTTCGAAGCGGCCGGCTTACGCATCGTCTCCGTAGGCAAGATCGACTTCGCCATCGATACCGACAAGGACGTCGAGCGGAACTTCAAGTACGCCCAGGCGCTGGGCGCGACTGGGATCGTCATGGCTCCCAAACTGCCCGTCCTGCCCCGCATCGAACGGTTCGTCAAACAGTACAACATCAAAGCCTTCATTCACTGCCACGGCCCTGAAGACAAAGTCTTCCCGACTCCGGAGAGCGTTCTGACGGCGGTGCGCGGCATGGACGCCCGCATGGGCTTGTGCCTCGATTCCGGCCATACAATCCGCGCCGGCGTGGACCTGATTGCCGCCATGAAGCAGGCCGGGCCGCGGTTGCTGGACTTCCACATCAAAGACCTCCGCGACTTGAAAGACCGCAGTACGTCTTGTCAGGTAGGCGACGGGGCCGTGCCCGTCTCCGCGATCTTCAAAACATTGAAGCGGATGGGTTATAAGGGGGACGTAAATCTGGAATACGAAGTGTTAGCCGATAATCCGCTGCCGGGAATGCTGGGCTCCTTCGCATATATGCGTGGAGCGCTGGCCGGGATGAACGTGTAAGGCGATTTTTGCAAGAGTTAAAGGACGATCTTCGGTTCGCCTTTCGGCTGCTGTTTAGACAGCCGGGGTTTGCGATAGTAGCTTTACTAACGCTGGGACTGGGGATTGGAGCCAACGTCACCATTTTCTCGATCGTGAATAGCGTGCTGCTGCGGCCCTTGCCGTACGCGGAGCCGGATCGACTCGTGCATCTATCCGGCGTTCCCCCGCGCGGTAGCAGCGAAGAGCAAGGGGTCTCGCTCCTGGACCTCCTCGACTACCGGCGTATGGCGAACACGATGTCCGGCATGGCGGCCTATTCGTACTTTGCCAACCAGTTGGTCTTTTCCGGAGACGGCGAACCAGAACAAGTGGAAGCCGCCACTGTGACCGCCAACTTTTTCGCGATTTTGGGCGTGAAACCCCTGTATGGACGGACTTTTCGCGAAGGCGAGGATCGGCGAGGGCAGAACGGATTCGTCGTGCTATCCCATGGCTGGTGGATGACCCGCTTTGGGGGGGACGTCAACGTTATTGGGCGAAAGCTGTCGCTGAATTCTTTGAACTACGAAGTGGTCGGGATCATGCCGCCAGACTTCCAGTATCCGGAACGGGTGACTGTTTGGATCCCGATCGCCAACGGCGCACCGGCCACGCTCATGCGCGACGCTCACATGTACATGGCACTCGGTCGTTTGCGGCCGGAAGCGAGCTTGGATGCGGCTCGGGATGAGGTGCGCGCGCTGGGTGCTCGGTTAGAAGAGACCTATCCCGTCACGAATAAAGACTATCGGGCCCAAAGCAAGAGTTTGGTCGACCACGTGACCGGCGATGTGCGAAAGACGCTCTACGTGCTGGTCGTGGCCGTCGGGGCGCTGCTGCTGATCGTCTGCGGAAACATTGCGAACCTGCTTCTCGCCCGGGCCACGGCACGGCGTCGGGAGTTCGGGATCCGGGCGGCGGTAGGCGCCTCGCGAGGACGGTTGATACGCCAGTTGCTGACGGAAAGCCTGGCGCTCGCGGGCATGGGGGGCCTGCTCGGCTTGGCCGTCACCTGGTGGGCCGTGCGGGTGTTGCGGGCTTCGAATCTGCCCACCATGCCAAGGTTGAGCGAATTAAGCGTCGACGCGACGTCGTTGCTCTTCACGCTCGCGGTGGTCGTCGCCGTCGCGCTGTTGTTCGGGGTCGCTCCCGCCCTGCAGGCGACCGACCTCAAAGAGGCCGGGGCGCGCGGTTCCACCGGCGGCATGGCGCAGAATAAACTACGCTCAGTGTTAGTCATCGCCGAAGTTGCGCTGGCGACGTTCCTACTGATCGGTGCGGGACTCTTGATCGAAAGCATGCGGAGACTGCTGGCCGTCGACGCCGGTTTCGCCGTCAGCGACGTGACCATTCTCGACCTGGCGCTACCGTCGCGGAAGTTTGCGGGCCTCGACGTGATGGCCCAATTCGTCGAGAGCTACCTGCAACGAGTGCGGGCCGTGCCGGGCGTGGAGTCGGCGGCGGCGACCATTACGCCGCCGTTGGGTGGCTTGTATTCGTTCATGGATCTAACGCTGCCGGGCGAGGCTCCCCAGGCATTTAAGCCGGCCGTGGGGCACGTCTCGGTCAGCCCGGGATACTTCGAGACGTTCGGGATTCCCCTGCTGAAAGGGCGGCTTTTTGAGGCCAGGGATACGAAAGAGGCGCCCCACGCGGTGATCGTCTCCGAGCCGATGGCGCGGCAATACTTCCCCGGGGTGAACCCGTTGGGGCGGCAAGTCATGCTCTCCTACGGCTGGAACTGGACCGGAGAGGTCGTCGGCGTAGTGGCCGGAATTCGAAGACGGGGGTTGGCCGAAGAGCCGCGGGCCGAGGTCTATGTGCCGTTTGCGCAGATGCCGTACCCGACGCTGAACGTCGTGGTCCGGTCGGCCCTACCGGCGGGCCGTTTGGCCGGAGCGCTGAAGCAAGAGATGCGGCAGTTGGACGCGAACATTCCCCTCAGCCGGATACGGCCCATGCAAGACGTAGTGCTCGAATCCATCGCCGCGTCGCGGATCCGGAGCCTGGTGACCGCCTTCTTTGCGGGGGCCGCACTGCTGCTGGCGAGCATTGGGATCTACGGGGTAATGGCGTATTCGGTGTCGCGGCGAACCGCGGAGATTGGAATTCGTTTGGCCTTGGGCGCGAGTCCGGGACAGATCCTATGGCTGGTGATGCGGCAGAGCTTGACGTTGGTGGCGCTCGGAATTGGGACGGGTATATTGCTGGCCGCGGCCTTGGGGAGCGCTTTGGCGAGCGTTCTGTATGGCATTAGCGCGTGGAGCCTAGCGGTCTATTTGGCTGTCGCCCTGTTGCTCGCGATGGTGGCTGCCGTGGCGACCTTTATTCCTGCGCTACGGGCCACCCGAATCGACCCCGCCGTAGCCCTTAGAGATTGAACAGCCAGGGTCTGATCGGCCACCTCAATCCGCGGCATCGGCAATCAGAGCCTGGCGATCTGCTTGGTCGCGGTCATGATGCTCGCTATGGTCACCGTCGTCGCGGCATTGATCCCTGCGCTACAAGCCTCGCGGTTAAAGATTGAACAGCTTTTCGAGGCGGCGCAGGGTCTGCTCGGCGACCTCGTAGTGCTGCCGGGCAGATTCGAAGTCGGCGGATTTGGCGGCGATGTCGCCTTCGCTCAGTTCCCCGGTGGCGTTCTGAAGCATGATTCCGGCGTCGCCACGAGGCTTCAGGCCTTGAGCTGCCAGGGTCTGCCGAAGGCTAGCCAGCGCTGCCTTACAGGCTTCCAGTCGCGATTCGATGCGGACCCGGCGCGTGCGAAGTTCGGAGACGACGGCAGGGTCCGGGCGGGGCGGAGTGACGACGGCCGGAACCGGCGTCGGGGCGACGGGCTCGGGTGTCTTAACGACAACGGCCACAGGGGCGGCCGGTGTCTGTGATTGTGGCTGCACCTGTGGCTGCGGGGGCCCTTTCGCCTGCGGCGTCTGCTTCACAACACTGGGGGGCTGAGCTTGCGGGTTTGCTACTGGGTCGGACTGCTTTTCTACCGGTGCGGTCGGACGCGTCGTCGTCGTCGCCGCCGGCGGGGGGACCCAGGCCGTAGCCGACGTCTCGGACACAACGGGCGTCGTCGTTCGGGAGCGCCACCAGTAGGCGCCGCCAGCGAAGAGCACGATGGTGACGAGGCCAACGAGACCGAGCTTGAGTCCGAGCCCGCCACTGGCCGGCGGGGCGGTGGGTTGCGGTGTGGCAATGTGCACCGGCGCGGTGCTCGGCTGGCCTTGAATCGTCCGGAGGGCGATCTCCAGTGCGGCGTGAAACTCGGAGGCGCTCTGGTAGCGAGCACTGACGTCCTTGGCGAGCGCCTTCAGAATAACGTCGTTAAGCACCTGCGGCACGCTCGGATCGAGCTGGATCGGCGGGATCGCCTGGTGATGCATATGGGCGGCCATGATCGAAAAGTCGCTCGTCCCATCGAACGGCTTGCGGCCCGTGATCATCTGGTACAGCGACACGCCCAGCGAATAAAGGTCCGAACGCGCATCCACCGGCTGCCCGTTGATCTGCTCCGGCGACATGTAATAAAGAGAGCCAACCGTCTGCCGGGTCTTCGTCAGGTTGGCGTCGTTCGTCACCCGCGCGATGCCAAAATCGAGCAGCTTGATTTGCCCCTGCGGAGTGAGCATCATGTTGGCCGGCTTAATGTCCCGGTGCACGATGCCGCGGGCGTGGGCATAATCAAGGGCGCTGAGCACCAGCATGCAGTACCACGTCGCGTGGTCGAGCGGCATGGGTCGCTCGGCGGTGAAACAGCTTTCCACGGTACGGCCCTCGACGAACTCCATCAGCATCAGCAGCTGATTGTCGGCCCGCATAGCGGTATGCAGACGGGCGATGTTGGGATGCTCTAGACTCGCTTGGACTTTGATTTCACGAAGGAAGCGGTCGGCCAAGTCGGAGTCCTGCGTGAGGTCGGGCAGCAGCACCTTCATCGCCTCCAGGCGATCCGAGATAATGTTCTGGACTTTATAGACCTTGCCCATGCCTCCGGCACCTAGCTCCGCGAGGATGCGATAGTCTCCAATTTGTTGTCCGGGCGCTAGGCTCATGTGCTTGCCATTATGGTACGCGGAAACTACCCTCGAAAGGATTAGGGTAATTAAAAAAATACGGGGATGGACTTGACAGTCGGTTCCGATTACACTAGTGGCTACGAGCTGAATGTATCCAAACCGACCTTTTCGCCTGCCGCGCCCCAAGATTCGAGAGAACGTAAACGAAGCGATCCGAGCTCGTGAAGTGCGCGCCGTATTCCCAGATGGCACCGTGGAGGTTATGCCGACGCCCGCCGCGGTGCGCAAGGCGAAGGACCTCGGGCTTGATCTGATCGTAATTGCACCGACGGCGGAGCCGCCGGTGGCCAAAGCCATGGACTATGGCCAATGGCAATACGAGCAGAAAAAGAAGAGCCACGACGCCAAGCGGAAGCAGCACGTGATTCACGTTAAGGAACTGAAGTTCCGCCCGAACACCGACGACCACGACTACGACTTCAAGAAGAACCATGCGATTCGGTTCCTCGGCGAAGGCAATCGCGTCAAGGCCGTTGTGCAGTTCCGAGGGCGCGAAATCGCTCACGTTGACCTGGGCCAGAAACTGCTCCTTCGGTTCGCGGGCGATTTGAAGCCGTTCGGAACGGTGGAAGGTTCGCCGCGCCTGGAAGGGCGTAATGCGCACATTCTGATCAGCCCCTTGAAGAAAGACCTGCCTGTGAAAAAAGCTTCGCCGACCCCTGCCCCCGCGGCAGGCAACCCCGAACAGAGTCGGTAAAAGCCACCAGGCTCGGGACAAACAGCCGCTCGGCGCTCGCGCCGCGCGGTCTTCATCACGCTCGAGTTGCGCTCGAACGACCCACTGTAAAATCGCGAGGGAGCGTCTGTCGATGTGAAACCTGGAGACGGACGCTCGGCAAGTGTGGGCCTGCGAAGAAGGCGACCTTGCTAGCTTTTTGCGGCTGGTGCGGGAAGAGGTTGGTCGAGGACGACCCGGCTTGATGGCAGTCGGCGAGCGTCCATCGCCCTGACGGCAAGTGAGGGCTTCTGGGGGTCGGCGCGGAAATGGTTCCGGACCTGATATCGTGGTTCGCAATACCTGTACGGTTTTCCGCAGAGCCGCAACAGGATCCAGGGAGATAACTGTGAACTTCATGTACCGGGTTGGTCTGCTGTTCTTGCTTTGTTCCGCGATGCTCCATGCCCAGGACCGCGGCACCATCACCGGCTCGGTGGTCGACAGCTCGGGTGCCGTCGTACCCACCGCCAAGGTAACGCTTCTCAATCCCAGCACCGGCCAGAGGAGCCTGATCGAAACCAACGCCGACGGTGCCTATACCTTTCTTTCGCTCACCGCCGGTCGCTACACCGTCACGGCGGAAAAGGACGGATTCCGCAAGGCGGAAGCCTCCAACGTCGTCGTCCAGGTCAACACCACCTCCCGCCTCGACATTCAAATGCAGCTGGGGGCGGTCCAGGAAACGATCCGTGTGGAATCGACCACGCCGCTGCTCCAGACGGATCGAAGCGACCTCGGCACAGTCGTCGACAACCGTGCGATTCAACAGCTCCCGCTCTTCATCAACGGCGGCCTTCGCAGCAACCTAGCGTTTGCTAGCTTAGCGCCCGGCGTTTCAATGAACCTGACGAGCGACCCCGATACCACCGGCGGTGCCCCCCGCATCGCCGGCGGCCAGGCCAACGGTGCCAGCCTTCTCGTCGACGGCGCCGAGTCGATGAGTGAGCGCCGCAACGATCCGCAAATGCGCGTCGTCAGCGCCGAAGCCGTCGAAGAGTTCAAGGTGCAGACCTCGGCCTACTCCGCCGAATTCGGCCGCGCCTCGAACGGCGTGCTGAACTACACCACCAAGTCCGGCACCAACGCCCTCCACGGCTCGGCGATGGTCCAATTGCGCCATGAAAAATTGAACGCGCAGGGCTTCTTTTGGGGCACGACCGCCCGCGGAGAAAGCGTCCGGCGCCAACACGTCGAAGCCGCCAACCTCGGTGGCCCCGTCTTTATCCCCAAGATCTACGACGGCCGCAACAAGACCTTCTTCTTCTTCGCCGGCGAACGGTCCCGCGCGAAAAACTACAGCAGCAGCGGCCTTCAGTCCCTACCCATCGCCGATTTCCGCAACGGCGATTTCCGCCGCTACACCAACGCCAACGGCGCGATGGTTCCTTTGTACGATCCCATGGACGCCAGCGGCAACATCATCGCCAACGCCAACGACCGCCGGCCCCTGGCCTGCAACGGCGT
>JANODS010001251.1:0-7902 GCA_031412835.1 Acidobacteriota bacterium
GCCCACCTCGTCCCCGCCCGCCCATAAAGCGATCTCCTCGTCCCACTTCTCACACTTCATACTAACCTCCGCAACTTCATCCGCGCCGCCGCAATCTGGCTTCGAACCGTACCCTCAGTCGTCCCTAACAAAGCCGCCACCTCCGCCGTCGTCAACCCCTCAATATCGCGCAGCGTAATCGCCGCCCGCTCCTGCGTCGGCAACTCCCCCAACGCCCGCTTCACCCGCTCCCACCGCTGTCGAACCTCCGCTAACTCCGCTGGCCCGGCCCGGCGATCCGCCATCTCCACCATCGCCTCGCTCCGTCGCGGCACCCGCTTCCGATCCAGGCAAGTGTTCACCGCCGTTCGGTACAGCCAAGGCCCCGCATCGCCCTCCATCTGGTCCCAGTGCCGGTGTAGCTTCATAAAGGTATCCTGCGCCGCCTCTTCGGCCTCGCCCGTCTCCCCTAGCACCCGCCGACACACCGCCAGGACTCGGTCCTGTTGCGCCGCTACGACCTGCTCGAAGGTTTCCGCCAAAAGCGTTCTCATATCTCCTGCTAGTACTACGAGTCTCGCAGCGATTTCGTTGATATACTTTTTCGGCTCCGAGTTACAATCAAGAACGAGGCCCTTTCCGACGATCCTGTGCTTAGCCCTCGGCTCAGGCGTTGCGGGACTTTTGAAAATTGACCCTAACCGAAACGCGCGCTGGCCTCCTCGCCGAGGCTGGCTTCATCCAAGAGCTTGCCGCTGAGTTCGGCACCCCGCTCTACATCCTCGATATTTCTCAAATCGTGCAAACGATGGACGCGCTCCGTCGCAGTCTGCTCATTCACTATTCCAACTGTGAAGTAACCTATTCCGTAAAGACGAATTACTTGGCCGCGATTCTGCGTCAGGTCCTACGCGCCGGCCACCGACTCGAAATCGTCTCCCGCCGCGAAATGAGCCAAGCTCTTTCGGCGGGTGCCCGGCCCTCGCAACTGCTGTTCAATGGTCCCGTCAAATCCGCCGCCGATCTGCTTTTCTGCCGTAACCATGCCATCGATGTAAACGTCGACTCGCTGGATGAACTGGAATCCGCCGCTTCCCTCGGAACTCCGGCTCAACCGTTCCGCCTCGGCATCCGGGTCGCTGCCACCCTTCACAGCGGTGCCGTCAGCCGCTTCGGCATTGATTTCGACCATGCCCCTTCGGTTGCCGCGATTCTTCGCCGGATCGCCGAAGGCTCGATCCACGTCGCCGGTCTGCATCTGCACCATTCCAGCCGCCGCGATGCGCTCTCTTACTGTGAACGAATTGACCGCCTCGTCGCCGTCGCCGCCCAGCTCGGCATCACCCCGGACTACCTCGATATCGGCGGAGGGATCGCCAGCATCCCGCCGCCCCTCGTCGCCGCCCGTCTGCCCTATCCTGTCGACAGCCACGACCACCTCGCCTCCGTCGTCGGTAGCCACGCCCAGTGCCTCTTCGGGGATGGCTCCCAAGGCCCCAAGCTCATCTTCGAACCCGGCATCGGAGTTCTCGCCGGATCGATGAACTACGTCACCTCCATCGTCGCTGTCAAGGCCCGCTCCGCCTCACCTTTCATCGCCGTTTGCGACGGCTCCCTGTTTGATGTCAATCCGCTCCGCTCGGCGATCTCCCCTCCCTGCTTGCTCATCCCTCGACAACCGTCCTCTTTTGCCCACCACCTTCCCGTTCCGCTCTACGGAGGAACCTGCATGGAGATCGATCAACTCGGCGTTTTAGAGCCCGTCCCCGGTGTCTCAGCCCCGCGCACAGGCGATATCGTAGTCGTCACGAACGTCGGTGCCTATTCGGCCTGCCTCGCCCCCGATTTCATCGTTCCCCGCGCTCCCATTTATTCGCTCAATGATCGAGAACTCATCCGTCCCGGCAATCCAACCGCGGGATTCCCCGGAGGCGGCCTATGAAAAGTACTTGGCTCCTGTCCACCATCGGCAAGCGCGGCTACATTGCGGATTACCTGCGCCAGGCCGACCCCGACATCTACATCATCGGCAGCGGGAACGTCGTCTTCACCCCCGGCTTCACTAGTTGCGATGAGTCGGTTCTGATGCCCGAAATAGCCAGCCCCGGCTACCTGGACGCCGTCCGCGCTCTCGTCTCCTCCCGAAACGTCAACGCGATTCTCAGTCTCAGTGATCCCGACGTGGCCGCGCTCTCCCTCCTCCGCCCTGAACTCGCCGCCCAAGGGATCAGTTGCTTCTTTCCCGATGCCGAGACGGTGACCATCGGCTTTGACAAACTCGAAACCGCCCGCTGGGCGGTCGCCAACGGGGTCTCCGCGCCCCAAACGTTTCACAACCCCCTCACCGCCATCCAAACCGTCGGATTGCCCCTCATTCGGAAGCCCCGTTTCGGGTCGGGCAGCGCCGGCGTCGCCATCATCCGACACCAGCGCGATCTAGCACCGCCGCAACACGACTCGACCGAATACATTTACCAGGAGTTGATCGTCGGCCAAGAGGTCAACCTCGAAATCTGTTCCGATCTTTCCGGTAGACCCATGTCCCTCTCTTGCTGGAAAAAGCTCATCTCCCGAAACGGAGAAACAGAGCTCGCCGTCACCCTATGGCGCCAGGACCTGATCGATTTCAGCCGAACCTTAGCGGCAAAGTTACCCATCGTCGGCCCCTGCGACGTCGATGTCATCGACCGCGACGGCGAACTCTTCCTCATCGAGTTCAACATGCGATTCGGCGGCGGCTATCCTGTCTCCCAGTTGGCCGGAGCCGCGTTCCCCGAACTCCTCCTCCGCGCCCATAATGGCGAATGTCCCGCCCTGCGAACCGACTTCGCCGCCGACATCTTCATGATGAAAACCCTCCAGCCTTTTGGCGGTCGCCTGGATCAATCCGCCGCCCTGTTTCTCCTCAACGGCGGCAGCTAGTCCCTCCCTGAGTCAAAATGATATTCTTTCCGATAGCCATGCGTCTTGCCGTCCTTGCACTCTTTCCCACCCTCACCCTCGCCCTCGATTTCACCGGTGCTCATCAACAATCCATTACATTGGCCGCGGGCGAAACCGTCGAAGTCTATGCCGGCCTCCCCGCGCCCAGCCAACTCCCCGCCAATGGCCGCATCGCCGTCGAATGGGCCGGATATCGCAAGGTCCTCCACGCCCTCGACCCCGATTTCTACATCCTCTATCGCGCTCCCAAACCCGGCGTCTACGCCCTCAAACTCTCGAAGATCGAGAACGAAGAACCCATCTTCAACCGCCCTCGCTGGCGCGAAACCGGCAGCATCGAAAAGCTCACGCCGTTCCCCAAACTTACCCCCTGGCCCGCCGGTCAGAAGGTCGCCCTCCGCACCCAACTCGCCAAAATCACCCCCGGCGCCTCCGCCCGCGGCATGCTCCTCGAATCTGAACCCAACGATTCCATCGCCGCCGCCCAGCCCGTCGATTTCGGATCCCGCGACACCATCCACATCACCGGCGGTGCCGACGATGCCGAATACTTCGACAACGGCCTCATCGGCGTTTCCGGCCTCGATTACTTCCGCATCGAATACAAAGGCACTGCGCCCCAGTTATTCACCGCTAACTTAGCCCTCCCCGACCCGTTAGTTGTCGCCCAATTACTCGTCTACACCGCTGACGGAAAGGAGTACCGCGACGGAGCCAACGCCAACGAACGCGTCCATCAACAAACCGAGTCCCATCGCACCGCCATCACCCGCACCTTCAAACCTGGCGGCGTCTACTTCCTCAAGGTCGAAGCCAACTCCCCCGGCTACGAGGTCGAACTCCGCCTGCGCGCCCTCGCTCCCTACACAGACCCCCGCCAAGCCGTCAAACAGGCCATCTACGACCATATGGGCCAAGTTGACGCCTGGATCATGAACCGACCCCGCGGTGCCGCCGTCGACCGCCGCATCCGCGACACCGGCAACCTCATGGGCACCCATTGCATGTCCTGCCATACCCAGTCCGGCGTCTGGGGGCCCACCGTTGCCTTCCAAAACGGTTACCGCCCGGAGAACGTCGTCAACTACCGCCACTTAGTCAACACGATGTATGAATCCCTCCGGCCAACTAACACCCTGGCCGAGGCCGCGAATAACACCTCCCTCGCCCCTCTTGACTTAGGCGACGGCCCCGCCGGCACCCGCGCCGCCGGCTTCAACGCCTCCACCGCTGAGGATTTTCTCCTCCCCCGCCGTCTCCATTCGATGCAGCAGATCCGCGCCGCCAACCACGTTCTCCAATCCGCCGACCCCTCCGGCATCAACGCCGCCGGGCCCGGCTCCAACGTCGGCCCCGCCGTCGTTTACCGCTTCGCCGGCAAAATCCTCGCCGAAGCATACAAGAAAACCCGCAACGAAAAATACCTCCTCGCCCTCGAAGAGAAGGCCGAAAAGCTCCTCGCCACCACTCCCAAATATGCGGACGACCTAGCCAATCGCATCCTCTTCTCCACCGACATTTTCATCCCCCGCGACGAAAACCTCGCCGCCCGCCTCAGGGCGCAATCGTTCGCCGACCTCCGCCGTCTCCGCCAACTCCAGCGCCCCGACGGTATGTGGCAATTCGACCCCGGCACCTCGACTGACGGCTTCAAATGGACCGCCAAACCCGACGATGCCGACGTTGACCCCGCCCCCACCGCCTTGGCCCTCACCGCCTTCTCCGCCATGGGCTTCACCGATCAGGACCCCCAAGTCAAGCGAGGCGTCGCCGCCCTTCTTCGCGTTCAGGATCCTTACGGCCGCTGGAACAATCACGCCCTCACCGGCATGGTCACCACTGCTTATGCCATCCACGCTCTTTCTCGCCTTTATCCCATCGCGGCCCCGCCGCCCGCCAACCTCGGCCCCGTCCCCAACGAGTCGCTCGCCGACACCGTCGCCCGCTTCCGCGCTCTCGCTCAGCTCGGCCTCGCCCCCTCGGACACCGAGTATCTCCCCACCGTCCTCCCCGGCACCACCCACCCCAGTCCCCAAGTTCGATACTGGGCTCAGATCGCCCTCGGCGGCTTGCATGACGAACGCGGCGTCACCGCCCAACTCGCTGGCCTCGGCGACCCCGTCAAAATGGTTCGCGAAGCCGCTCGCTGGGGCCTGCGCCAGACCCTTCTCGACGACAAGGGCTGGGACCATCTTTTCGCCGCCTTCCCGTCGATGTCCGACCTCTCCCGCGAGTCCCTCGCCGGGGCCCTCATCATGCGAGCCGACGCTACCATGACCCATTCCAACGCCGGCTTCGCCCGACTCACGGCCGCCTTGGCCAAGATGATGAACGACGATCCGAGCCCCGCCGTCCGAGCCTGGGCGACCCGTGCCGCCTGGAACTGGTGGATCTGGAACCCCCCCGTCCGCCAATCCCTCAACCACGCATTTCGGGACAGCCTGACCCGTCCCGAACCGAATTCCCTTACAGAAACGGCAAAACGCTATCAGACCGAAGCGCTTTTTATCGTCAACGGCCACCGCAGCAATGGCAGCAAGGAACACCAATACCCCGAGCTCGAGTCCCTCTTCTCCTCGATTACCAAGCAACTGGATAACCCCCTTCTCGCCCGCCGGATTGTCGAGATCGCCGGAACCTTCTACAACCAAGCCGGCGGCGACGGCGGCCCCGGGCAGATGGGCTACGTCACCCCCGGCAGCGCCGAAATGGTCGGCAAAGCTGTCTATGCTTACTGGAACGCAACTAACGACAAGGTCGAAACCCGCCTCGCCCTCGAAGCCGCCGCCAACGCCACCTACGACCCTCTCCAAAAGAAGCTCCTCGAATACTCCACCTCCGGACCCGAAGAGTACCGAACCCTCGCCGCCACCTCGCTCAGCGACCCCCGCATCATCACCCTCAACGGCACTCAGGAGTTTCTCGAACCCCTCATTGAACAGATCAACCGTGGTGCAAACGAACCCGAACGCCGCGCCGAGTTAGTCAACCCCATCCTTAAGTTATTCACCCGCGCCCGCTGGAACCTTCCCAAGACCGACGAACAGCAGAATATCTTCTTCAAAATTCTCCTGCCCGACTTAGGGCCTGACAAAGCCAAGCTCCCGGAGAATCTCCGCGAGCCAGCCCAGATGGAGAAGGATAGCCGAGACTGGTTCCTCGCCCGGTCCACTGCTCAAGTGATTCATAACAACCCGGACCTCCACACACCGGCCCTGCTCGCCAGAATGCCCACCGCGTATCGCAGCCCGATGGAGGAGATGATCTGGGTCGGCAGCGCCAAGTGGCTGCTCACTTACAACACACCCATCCCCAGCGTCGTCTCGCCGCCCCCCGCTGCTGACCCCATCGCCCCCCAGCGCCAAGCCGCCGCCGCTCTGCTTGCGCGAACAATAACCAACAAAAGCGCCGATAGCCGCCTGCGTAACGCTGCCCTCTCTCTCGCGATTGCGGACTCTACCGTCCGCCGACATCCCGTCGTCGAAGCCGCTCTCCGTCCCTTGCAGCCCCGTATCTACGAGGCCGACCCCGTCGAAGTCCAGGCCATGTCCCCCGAGTGGCGTCAGAACTACAACTACTTCCGCGATTGGCTCGCCCCGGAGCTCTTGCGGCCCAACCGCGACGACGAGATGGCCTGTATGGGGTGCCACGGAGTCGCCGGGCGGGTCCCTTCCATGGAGTTCAGCCCCGCCGACAATCGCGGCTATCTTTCCGCCTCCGCCACTTACGCCAATTATAAACTCCTGCTCGAACGAGTAAGTGAAGGAAGCGTGGAGCAGAGTAAGTTGCTGCGCAAGCCGTTGAATGTACAGTCCGGCAAGGAAGATGGGCATCAGGGCGGACGGCGCTACAATCCTGAAGACCGCGGCTACGAAATCCTCCGGCGCTGGGTCATCGACGCGGCCCGCCTGAAGAAGGCCGCGCTCTAGAAACTATAGGTGTGCGACAGGTAAAACAGCCGCTGGCTCAATCCTGGCGTCGTCCGTCGAAAGAACTCGCCAGTGAAGAAATAGCCGCCGCCTCCAGCGAAGGTGTAAGGCCCACGCTTCCAGCTAACGAACAAGTCTATTTCCCGGCCTAAATGGCTCCCGGCTGTTCCGCCCGCCGAGCGAGAAATCGGGCGCCCCTGGGCGTTGTATGCCGCATCGGTCCGATCAGCCAACCAACTATCCGTGAACATCGTGGTGAGACTAACCCGCGGTGTCAGTGTCCAAACTCCGGTCGAGCGGATGTTCCGAACGTTCCGCCAACCGAGAAGATCCTCATGGCCCATCTTGTCGTGAGCCGCCGGATACAACTGATCGAACGTGTTGCTCTCGTTCGCGCTCTGGCCGCCAGAGGCGTACTTCCACTCCGTCGCCACGTCCATCGTCCGAGCCAGGAGCGGGAACTTATAGCCAATCTGCCCGACGTAGGCGTACGCCCGATGAGTGACGTTCGAGATTTTTCCGCCCTGCAGAATCCCTTCCGCCGTAAAACGGGCCCGTTCGGTGAGCCGCCCCGCCCACCGGAAGCCCAGCGAATCCGTCTGCAGTCGGCCAGAACCGCTAAAACCACCGGGCCTATTCTGCGTGTGACGAAGCGCATAGACATCCACCACTGACTTGATCCAGAGATCCTTCCATGAATTGTACGTTCCCCAAACCCGGTCGCCCAGCACCGGATGATTCCAACCCGTGCCGATCGGCTTAATCGGCGAAACCAACAGAATTTCGAATCTGGCATGCGGCGTCCGCCACCAAGCGCGCGCCAAGTCGTAGGTGCGCGCCGTATACGCCCACTGCGGCGCGCCGATCAACCGGGTGTCCCCGTACTGAACCATCCGCCGGCCGACGTCTCCGCCAAAGCCTGTTTTTGAAGAGGGGCGAAACTCGGCGTAGGACTCCTGAACATCAAACGGATCCCGCATTGTGCCGGGTGCTGCTCGGCCAAGGAGTGGTGCTCGGGCATCTTGGCCGAGTGTTGTGAAGCGGATCCACG
>JANODS010001252.1:0-2319 GCA_031412835.1 Acidobacteriota bacterium
TACTTCCAGCGGCAGCCGCCGTAGCTGTAAGTTACTAACTCCCGCCGGCTCCTCGCCCAAAGCCCATTGAATCTGCTCCAGGTCGCCCAGCTTACTCACCGTCTCCGCGCTCGCCCCCGTCAACATCCGCCACACCTCGAAGTCATACCCATGCACCCACGTCTCCATCATCGGACGTACCCGCCGGCCAAACACGGACTCAAAGAAGTCCACGAAATTCTCCACGTCCTCGGCCGAAGTCTCATGCTCCCCCGCCCGCAGGTTCATCCAAACGTTGGCCTCCTTCCCCAGCCACCGATACACCCGCCGCCCGTCCCGATACGCCTGCTCAAAGCCCACCGGATTCCCCGCCCCCTCCGCATAACCCGTGTAGAACATCAGCCCCCGCGGAGCCACCAGCGCCACCAGCGGATTCTGGTCCACCAGCAGCTTGTCTTCCCTTCCCGCAAAGAACCGCAGCCGAGGCGAGAACCAATGCGACTGCCCCCCGGTCAAAAGCTCAATGCTCTCGTTCGCAAACGGGTCCGTCGTGTACCGCCACGGATCCCCTTCCCCGCTGTTCCCACTCGAGAGCACCACCGCCCCAATGCGTTCGTCAAAGGCCGCCGCGACCAGCGCCTGCTTCCCGTTCCGCGAGTGCCCCGTCAACCCGATCTTCGCCGCGTCCACCTCCGGTCGAGTTACTAAGTAATCCACCGCCCGCGAGGCCGCCCAAGCCCACCGCGCCAGCACCGCCCAGTCATACTTCGGGTAATGTTCCACCCAAGCGTCCGAGTCGTCTCCGTTCCCATACCGGGGGTCTGTCGCATGATAGATACACGCAATGTACCCTCGCCGCACAGCGGTGTAGATCCAAGGCCGATTCACCCCGTGATTAGTAAGGAACACCGGGAACGGCCCCTTCCCCTCGGGGATCACCAGCTCAATCCGCAGCGTCGAAAAGTGCCCCGGCCCGAACTCCAGCCGGACCTCGCGAACGGTCGCCCGCCCCTCCTTCCGCTCGCCCGTCACCACGGCCCGCACGTTGCCCGGAGCCGGCGGCATCGCCCCATACAGCCACTTCTCCACCAAGCCCTTCAGCTCCACCCGGCGCTTGCCCCACTCCGCCCGCGTCTTCACCCCTTCCAGGGCATCCGGCAACCCCGCCACCGACCGCATCGAGGCGAAGTCCGGCCACGGCTCCCCCGTCCGTTTCAGCCACTCCTCCCACGTCCTGTCAAAGGCGTTCAACCGCCCATCCGCCGGCACTTTGGTCGGTCGCAACAGCTCCTGCTGCCCCGCCAAAGTCATCGTCAATACGAGCCCACACAAAACCATCCTCATTGCCGCAATACCCCCAAGGCCCGCTCACAGGCCGCAAAGAACTCCGTCCGCTGCCGGTCATTGGCGAAGGGCAGCTTAGCCCCGCGATAGTACTCCACCTCCGCCGCCCAGCGGCTCGCGTAAGCCTCCCGCGCCTCGGGCACCCGCACCGGCCGCCCGGCCACCAGCGCATACACCGGGTTTGTATGAGCCTGTATCTCCGGCTCGCCCTCCTCCTTCTTCGCCAGCCCATGGGCGGCAAACCACGCGCTCTCCCCCGGCACCACCGCCGCCTCCACCTCTAGCTTTCGCCTCGTCCCGTCGCCCTTCACCGTCGCCACCACCTTCCCGTTCCGGACGATCCGTAGCCACTCCATCGGCCGAAAGAACGCCCCCGTCGCCTTCGCCACCCCGCCCTCAATCTTCAGCTCCACCACCGGTCCATTGCTCAAGACGACCTCGCCCCTCTTCACCCCCGTCGCCCACGAATCATAAGCCGATGCCCCCGACTTCCCCTTCACGAGCGTCCGCTCCGGGCCCAATAAAGGTAGCCACTTCGGGTACGGCAGGCTACGTCCCAACGGCACCGGGAAATCGCTCCCCGCCACCCCCGTCACCCGGAACCCCGCGTTCAAAAGCTCGTACCACTCCGCCGTCCACAGCTTGCCAAACTGGAACACCTCCAGGAAGTCCAGGTTCCCCAGCGCCAAGTCCATCGGCAGCGTCGAGTGGGCCATCGACCCATGGAAATGGGCGAACCCCGTCAGCGCCCCCGTCGCCTTCCCCAACTGAAACAAGACCGACGGGAACGGATACGCCGCCGGCTCGTTGGCATACATCGTCCCGACGCTCAGCGGCCGCACTAGCGCCCTTCCGCCCAGCATGACGATGTGGCCATAAGGCTCGGCCCGCGACTCCTGCCCAGACCGGATCGAATAGCCATTCGCCTTTGCCTCCCCAGCCGCCCCAAAGGCGTACTGCGGAGCCGCGTCCATCTGCCGCTGAAGCTGCAGGAAG
>JANODS010001253.1:0-1252 GCA_031412835.1 Acidobacteriota bacterium
GTCACGTCCGTACAGGCATGAACCTCACACTGCAACATCGCTGCGCAAGCCCCCCGGTTCAACGTCGTCATCAATTCCACCGACGCCGCCACGTCCCCCTCGCTCGCCAGGCCCTTCTTTAATGCCGTCGAAACAATCCCCGTCCCTAACCGCTTCGTCAACACCAGCACGTCGCCCACCCGCGCCCCGCCGTTTGCCAACACCCGACCCGGATGCACCGTCCCCGTCACCGCATACCCAAACTTCGGCTCCGCATCCGCAATCGAGTGCCCCCCGATCACGCTGCACGAAGCCTCGATCATCTTCTCCGCCCCGCCCTGCAACACCGCCCGCAAATCTTCCAAATCCCCGTCCCGCGGCCAGGCCAAAATCGAAAGCGCCGAAATCGGCACCCCGCCCATCGCATAGACATCGCTCAACGAATTCGCGGCCGCAATCTGGCCGAAAGTATAAGGATCATCCACAATCGGCGTGAAAAAGTCGACGGTCTGCACCAAGGCACACACCGGCGTGAGTACAAATACACCGGCGTCGTCCGACGTCTCGAACCCAATCATAACACGCGGATCAGTTAGCCCCGGCAGTCCAGCCAGCACGTAGTCCAAAACCTTTGGACTCAATTTGCTCGCTCAACCAGCCGCTTTCACATGCGCCGTTAATTTCTTCAAAGACACTAAACCCTAGTCTACGACGCACCGCGCCCCGGTCTTCTTGCAGAAGCTGAGCGCAGAGGCGTCCGGCTTCAAAATCGTGATCCCGCTCGCGTCGATCTTCTTCTCGACGAACAGCCGGGCCAGATCAAATTTCAGCCAGTGCTCCAAGACGACGGGATCCGTCTCCCCGGTTCCCCGGTCGAACATCGGTCGTTCAAAGCCTTCGGGCGTCGGCGGACCGAACTGATACTCCATCGAGCCCCAGACGCCGTAGTGCGGATCGAGCACCGAATCCTGCAGGGCCCATTCGGCGATCGTGAACTCCGGAATCGTCGGATGCGGCAACCGTTTCCCCTTCGCGTCGAGAAAGATCTGCCCCGGCCGTTTTGTCAAATCAACCCCGTAAAAATTCGAAAAGTCGAGCGGGATCGGAGCGTTCACGGTCACACGATGGCGGTAATTCGCATCTTCCTGGAAGAGCCACAAGACAATCCACGCGTTCAGCCCGCGCGCGGGCAATCTCGATGGATGTCCTCGAAGATTGGCCACTTCAATCCACCAGCGCAGCAAGGCGGTACCCTCCAGTCGCGTCCGCTCCG
>JANODS010001254.1:0-1622 GCA_031412835.1 Acidobacteriota bacterium
CCTCCATGTCCCGCCGCACATCGATCAACACGCGCGCCTGAATCGTTCGCTTGTCGTAATAAGAGTTACTCGCCAAGTCATACTGCCCCGGAATAACTCCGCTCACGGTAAACTTCCCGCCGGGGTCGAGAACGCCAATCGTCGTCGGCACGTCCGCTGGCGCCATCCCAATCCCGCGCGGAGTAATCGAAACAGCCGTACTCGTCATCGGAGTATTCGTCAGCCCGTTCATCACCCGTCCCGACAATCGATAGCCGGTTGTCGGGCGCAGCGCAATATTGATCCCCCGCTGCTCCTGACCCGCCGCCAACCCGAGCGGCGTCGCCTTGTCAACGTCGGTCACCACCGGATAGAAAGTCGGTGGATACAACACCGACTGGCCAGCCACTCGCGGTGCCACCGCACGGACGAAATATTGGTCCTGGCGCAAACCGAACAATCGGTACTGCCCCCGGTCGTCCGTCACCGCGTTGGCCACGTGAACCATCTGCCGATGGCCGCCCACATACGCTCGTCGCGACAATGTCACTTGCGCCCCCACCACAGGCTCGCCCTCTTCATCCGTTACCGCGCCGCTAATCGCTCCGCCCGGCCACAGCTTGATCGGCGTCACCGTCACGCCTTCTCCCGCCTTCATCTCCAGCGCCGGATCGGCCGCCCCATCCGTGAAAAATCCATTCCGCTCCGGCCGCAGTTGGTATCGCCCCGGCTTTACCCCCACAAATCGAAACCGTCCGGTGGCACCGGTAACTCCTACAGCCGTCGCCATGGCAGGTCCGTACAACTGCACGCTCACCATCCGCAACGGTGCCCCGCTCAGCGCGTTCACCACCGTCCCCTCCACCACCAGAGGATCCTGTGCCCACCCCAAACCTACTAATCCAAATAAAACGAAGAATCGCACGCTCTTTCATCCTACCGCTACAATAAAAACTTGAACCGCGAATCGCTCAAATGGTTTAGCCCCTCCCTCCAACGGGAAATGGAAATGCTCGTCTTTGGATCCGGAGGCCAACCCCTCCTCGTCTTCCCCACCTCCATGGGCCGCTTCTTCGACTACGAAGCCCGCGACATGATCGGCGCCGCCGCCGGGGCCTACGAAGCCGGCGTCATCCAAGCCTTCTGTGTCGATAGCGTCGACTCCGAATCCTGGTACAACAAAGGCGTCCACCCCCGCGATCGCGTCCTCCGCCACGGCCAATACGAACAGTACCTCCTCCACGAAGTCCTCCCCTTCATCCTCCAGCGCAACCCGGCAACCAAAGTCTTTCCCACCGGCTGTAGCTTCGGAGGCTACCACGCCGCCAATTTCGCCCTCCGCCACCCGGACCATTGCAACGGCTTCTCCAGCTTCGGCGGTGCCTTCGACATTCACCAATTCGTCGACGGCTACTACGACGACAACGTCTATTTCAACTGCCCCCCGGATTTCCTCCCCAACCTCTCCGACCCCCTCACCCTCCAGCTCATGCGCCAAATGAAGATCGTCCTCGCCGCCGGCGAAGCCGATTTCTGCCGCCCCGAAAATGACCGCCTCAGCCGCATCCTCCATGCGAAAGAGATCCCCCATACCCTCGACATCTGGGGCGACGGTGCCGGACACGATTGGCCCGAGTGGCACG
>JANODS010001255.1:0-6629 GCA_031412835.1 Acidobacteriota bacterium
GACGCGCTGGATCGTCGGGAACTGCCCCTCCAACACATGCCGCCCCGTGTGGAACTGCATCTGCGCCCCATGGTTGTTGTCCGTCGTCCAAACCGACCGCACCACCGCCAAGTCATCGACGCAGCCACCTACATGCGGAAACCAATCGCTCACTTCAATCCCGCTCTGCCCCCGCTTCTGAAAACCCACTTGCAGCGGATACAGCCTCGGCTGCGCCTTATGCAACCCGGCGATCACCTCGCGCAGGTTCTGCTTCACCAGCGGATTCTCCAGCGCCGCATGGTAAGGCGTATCGCCTAACATCCGCCCCGCGTACTTATTCAACTCCGGCTTCGGATCAAACGACTCCATATGGCTCACGCCGCCGATCATAAACAGCCAGATCACCCGCTTCGCCTTCGGCGGGAAATGCGGCATCCCCGTTGGCTTTTCAGCGTGCAGCATCGACCCTAATGCAAGGCCTGTAAAGCCCATTCCAATATCAGCGAGAAAGTTGCGGCGTGTGTTCATGGCATTTAGCGAATCGTCACAAAATCATTATGGTTGAACAGCGCGTGAACCAGGTTCCCCGGCGTCGCACTCGCCGCCAGGGTTCGTTCCGCCGCGCTCGGCAGCCGACCCAAAATCGTTTGAAACGCCCGGTCCACAAACGCCGGGCCCTCCAGCCTTTTGGCCAGCTTTTGGGCCAACTCCTGGCTCAACTGGCTATTGGCCATCGCCAACGCCTGCTGCGGCACCACGCTCTCATTCCGTTGGTAGCACTCGGTCGGGTTCGGCCCATCGAACACCTTCAAAAACTCCATCTGCGCGTCCGGCGAATGGCTGAAGTAAAGGCTCCGCCGCCGCGACTCAAACCCCTTCGTCGGGTCAATTTCCGGCCCCTTCATCGTGCCATCCAACTCCCCCGCCACGCTCAGCATGCTATCCCGCACCGCCTCGCCTTCCAACCGCCGTGGGTTCATCCGCCAAAGCCACTGGTTCTCGGGGTCAATGGCGGCATTCGGATGCCCCTCCGCCCCTGCCGTCGACCGCATCTGATAAGCCTCGCTCGTCAAAATCAGCCGGTGAATCGCCTTCATGCTCCACGCACTCCGCATCAACTCCGTCGCCAACCAATCGAGCAACGCCGGGTGCGTCGGCGGCTTCCCGTTCAACCCGAAATCAAACACCGTCGGCACCAGCGCCGTCCCAAAGTGCCGTAGCCAAATGTGGTTCACTGCCACCCTCGCCGTCAGCGGATTCTCCTTCGATCCGATCCACTGCGCCAACGCCGTCCGCCGGCCCGAACTCTTCGTCGGGTACTCTTTTCCAATCGGCGTATACCCCGTCGCGGGCTGCGTCAACGCCGCCGTCGCCGCCGCCAATTTCTTCTTCGCCTCGCCGAGCTTCTTCTCGTTCGGCTTCTCGCCCGCCAACGCCTCCGCCAACTCCGCCTGCGCCTTCAAAGCCTGCTCCTGCCCCCGCAGCAGCCCCGCTTTCCGTTCCAACTCGCGAGCCTTCGCCGCCAACTCTTCATACTTCAAATCCGGCGGTTCCGCAAACTTCGCCCGCTCCGCCGCCAGCCGCGCCTCCAGCGCCGGCAACTCCGCCTCGGCCGCCGCCAACGCCTTCGCGTCACCGGCCGCTTTCCCAATCGCGGTTCTCGCCTCGGCCATCAAGTCCGCGTGCACAAAGCCCCGCTGGTCCGGGTAGTACGCCGCCAAAGGCAGGGCTACCGGGGCAACCTTCCCCAGCGCCGGACCCAAATGCGCCGGCGTCCCCGGCAGCAGATCTTTCGATTTGTCCGGCGTCTGAATGTTCCCGCGAATCAGCAAATGCGTCGGCCGATCCAAGCCCGCGTCGAACACCCGAGCCAGCCCCTCTTTCTCGGTATCCACCTGCCCCGCCACCCGATCCACCCGCACCTCGTACGGCTCAAAAATCGCCCGCATGCGGTAATACTCTTCCTGCGAAATCGGGTCGTACTTATGGTCATGGCACCGTGCGCACTTGACGGTAACGCCCATGAAACCCAACATCGTATGGTCCACCGCGTCCTGCATCCAACCGTCCCGATCAAACTTCGAATAGTTCCGCGCCAAAAAGCCGGTCGCCCGCACGGTGTCCGGATCTTCCGGCGCCACCTCGTCCCCCGCCAGCATTTCCACGATCATCCGGTCGTACGGCTTGTCCCCGTTCAACGCCTCCACGATCCAATCCCGCCACCGCCACATGAACTTCTGGCTGTTCCGAACCTCGCTCGCGTTCCGGTACCCATACCAGTCGCTATAGCGCCAAATGTCCATCCAATGCCGACCCCACCGCTCCCCGTAACGAGGGTCCGCCAGCAGCCCATCGACGACCTGCTCATAGCTATGCGTCGCTGCCCGCGCCATCTCCTCTACCGTCGGAGGCACCCCCACCACGTCCAGATAAGCCCGCCGCACCACCGTCCCCCGGTCCGCCGCCGCCGTCGCCCGCAACCCCCGCTGGGCCCGCTCCGCCCCCAAAAACGCATCAATTGGATTACCCGGCCCCGGCGGCGTCGCCCGCACCGGCTTCTCAAACGCCCAGTGCTTCACCTTCTGCCCAGACGCGGCAACCGTCCGCATCTCCCAAGGGGCCCCGTCTTCGATCCAAGCCGCCACCACCGCCAACTCGGCCTCGGTAAACTTGGCTCCGAACTTGGGCATCGCCGGCTTGGCCGTATGCGCCAACACCTGATACAGGTAGCTCTCTTTCGCCTTCCCCGGCACCATCCCAGCGCCCCGGTCCCCGCCTCTTACCGCCGTCTCCCGCCGCGATAAATCAAGCCCCGACTGCTTGCTGGCACCATTGTGGCAACCCACGCATCGCGCTTCTAGCAGTTTCACCGCCTCCGGCGTCTGCGCCCACAGCCCCACGGCCAACCCGAAAGCAAAAGCAGCTTTATACAATGCCCTTGATCACCTCACCCTGAATTTCCGTCAACCGCTCCCGCCGCCCCTGGTGCAGGTAGTTCAGCGCGTCCTGGTCCAGCCCCAACTGATGCAGAATCGTCGTATGGATATTCCGCAAGTGGTGCGGCCGCTCCACCGCGTACAGCCCCACTTCGTCCGTCGTCCCTTCCGCCACTCCGCCCTTAATTCCTCCCCCGGCCATCCACATCGTAAAGCCCGTATTGTTGTGGTCCCGCCCCTTGCCGCCCTGCGCCTCTGGCGTCCGACCGAACTCGCCGCCCCAAACCACGAGCGTCGAATCAAGCAACCCACGCTGCTTCAAATCCTTCAACATCGCCGCGATCGGCTTGTCTACCCGTGCCGCCATCCGCAGGTGATTCTCTTCAATATCGTCATGCGCGTCCCATTGCGAAATCGCGGGGCCGCCCGATACGACGGTTACGAAACGAACCCCTTTCTCCACCAGCCGCCGAGCCATCAAACACCGCCGCCCGAAGTCATCCGTCACGGCATCGCCAATCCCGTAGCTCTCCCGAATATGCGCCGGTTCGTTCGCCATATCGAACACCGCCGGGGCCTCCGTCTGCATCTTGAACGCCAAGTCGTACGTGCTCAGCCGGGCCGAAAATTCATCATCACCCGGAGGCATCGTCGCCTCGTCAATCTCGCGAATGAACTGCAGCGTATTCCGCCGCTGCGCCAGCGTCACCCCTTCCGGCATCTCCAAATTCAGCACCGGCTTCTCGCCGCCTCGGAACACGTTTGGCTGGTACACCGCCGGCAAAAACGCATTCGCGTACACCGGTTGCCCCGCCTCAATCGTCCCGAACGGGTCCGGCATCACCACATAGCCCGGCAGCGATTCGCTCTCGCTGCCCAACCCAAAAACCGACCACGACCCCATGCTCGGAAACCCCGGCAGAATGCGCCCCGTGAACAGTTGATACTGCGCCGAAGAGTGAATAAACGCGTCCGCCTGGCACGAACGAATCACCGCCAAATCATCCGCGCAAGTGGCCGTATGCGGCAACAAATCCGACACCCACAGCCCGCTCTTGCCGTGCTGTTTGAAGGCCCGCTTCGTCCCCAACAGCTTCGGCGTCCCGTTGATAAACTGCCGCTTCGCCGGGCGAAACGATGCCGGCAACGGCTGCCCGTCCAGCTTGTTCAGCAGCGGCTTCGGGTCAAACGTCTCCATCTGACTCGGGCCGCCGGCCATGAATAAAAAAATCACCGATTTCGCCTTCGCAGGAAAATTCGGCTTCCGCGTTTCGGCGTTCAGCATCGCGCCAAAGGCCAAGCTGCCAAGACCGCAGAAGGCGTCCGTCAGGAACTCGCGGCGATTTCTCGTAGGTTTGGAATGGTTGGTCATTGGACGTACAAAAAGTCGTTCGCGGCGAACAGAGCCAGGGTAAATTCGCGCAACGGATTGGCGGCCAGGAACCGTTCGGAAGCTTCCCGCTCTTTACTCACCGGCGGCCGGTTGAAGACTAGCTCGAACGCCGATTCAATCTGACGGGCTCGGCTCAACTTGCTCAACCGCTCCGCCAGCGCTACCGAAGCCTGCCGCGTCAACGGCCCGTTCAATATCTCCAGCGCTTGCGGCGCATGGGTGCTGCTTTCTCGCCGCGCACAGCTCAGCAACGTATCCGGCGAATCAAAAACCTCCATAAACGGCATCCGCATATTCCGCTTCTGAAACAGGTAAACGCTCCGACGATTATGCTGCGCCACGTCCGGCGTCACGGCCCACTGGTCGGGCTTATAGAGCAGGTTGACGAGCTCCGGTTCAATCGGCGCAATTACGCTCGGGCCGAACCGTTCCGAATTCAACAACCCCGCCGCCTGCAGCATCGCGTCGCGCATCTCTTCCGCCTGCAATCGTCGCCGACTGAAGTTCCACAGGAACCGATTCCGCGGGTCCTTCTCCTTCTGTTCCGCGCTCGGCTGCGCCACCGACGCCTGCCGATAGGTCTGGCTCAGCACCATCATCCGGTGCATCGGCTTCATCCGAAACCCGCCCTTCACAAACTCATTCGCTAACCAATCCAGCAGCTCCGGATGCGTCGGCCGAGTCCCCATCCGTCCAAAGTCGTTCGGCGTGGCGACAATCCCCGCCCCGAAATGGCTCATCCACATCCGATTCACCATCACCCGCGCCGTCAACGGATTCGCCGGATCCGCGATCCACTGTGCCAGCTTTCGCCGAGGCTGCGCGATCGCCTCGCCCCACTCCGGCGCGTCGTCGGGCAGCAATACGCCCAATGGCCGCATGCCCACTTTCGCCATCGGCTGGTCGCTCGACCCGCGCTCCAAAACATGAACCGGCTGGTACAGCTTCGGCTCGCTCTTCACCGTCTTCAACTCGGGCAGCGGCTCCGGAAGCTGCTTCTCCTTCACGCCAATAATCTGCTCGATCTTCGCCTTCTCCGGCCCCGCCGCCGCCTTCAACTGTTTCTTTAAATCGACCAGCTCCTGCTTCAAGGCGTCGGTCCGCTTCTGCCAATCCGCCTTCTCCGCCGCGTTCGACATGGGCAAATCCAAGTGCTCGGTCGTCGCGAAAAATCCCTGAATCCGGTAGTAATCCGTATGCCGAATCGGGTCAAACTTATGGTCGTGGCAACGCGCGCAACCCAGCGTCACGCCTAGAAACGCCGAGCCCACCACATTGGTCATTTCGGTCAGAATCTCGTTGCGGATGTAGGCCTTGTCTTGGTTGCCAGCGTTCCGCCGATAGGGTCCCAGGCGATTGAAACTCGCCGCCACCCGCATCTCTTGGCTCGCCGGGTCAATCTCGTCTCCGGCCAACTGCTCGGTCAAAAACTGGTCGTACGGCTTGTCCGCCGCGAACGACCGGATCACATAGTCCCGATACCGCCACGCCTCGCTCCGGTGCGTGTCGTACTCGTAGCCATCGCTTTCGGCAAACCGCACTACATCCAGCCAATGCCGCGCCTGCCGTTCGGCGTACTCGGGCGTTGCTAGCAACCGGTCCACCAACGCCTCGTAAGCCTTCGGCGAAGCATCCTCCAAGAACACCCGCATCGCCTCCGGCGTTGGCGGCAACCCCGTCAAATCCAGATAAACCCGTCGCGCCAGCGTCGCCCGATCCGCCGGCGGCGCCATCGTCAAACCCTGCTCCCCCAGCCGCTTCAAAACGAACCCATCGATAGAACCGTTCGGGATCACAGCCCGTGGCCGAAACGCCCAATGGCTTCGCTCCGCGGCGCTATACTTGCCTCCGGAGCTATCGGCGGCAAGCGCGATGCAACCCAAAGCCGCCAAGCTGAACCACCGAAACGATATGTTGAACCGAGATGTCATGCCTACCCTTAGCCTAGTCCAGGTTTGGCGAACAGTTGCGTGGTTCGTAGCTTTGAGTGTCTTCGCGGCACCCGATCCGCCGCCCGGTTACTAGCCCCTTTTGCAAGCCGGTTTGGCTCAGGTTGAACCAGCCCTGGACGAAACTTTTTTAATGCTATCACAGCTAGAAAGTCGGCCCGGCTGGACCCACTTTCCCCACGCCATCCTCGCCGCCGCCGTCCTCCCGGATCGTCACCCCCTGGCTCTCCGCATCGGCGACCTTCTCGCCCCTCGTATCGACGCACCCCGCCGCGCCCGCTGGCAAGCCTGCCTCCGCGCCCAAATCACGGCTCTCGCCGCCGACACCGTCCGCGACGAACACGCCCCGCGCCTCACCGGCCTCTTCCT
>JANODS010001256.1:0-4270 GCA_031412835.1 Acidobacteriota bacterium
GCACAATCCCTGCCGACGAGTCAAACTGAGTAATCTGCACAATCCGTGTATAGAACACCGTCCCACTCAGTCGCAACTTATCCCGGAACAGATACTGATCCACCCCGCTATCCACCGAGTTATACCGGTCCGGAGCCAACCTTGGGTCACCATAAGGACTGAATGCCACCGTGTTATTCACGGCGCTATAAAAGAAGCCCGACCCATACCGCTCATACAGCCCCGGCGCCCGGTACGAATTCCCCCCATGCGCCCGGAACTTAGTCCCAGTCCTAGCCACGAAATACGATAACGCCAAATCCCCCGTCCACGCCCGCGGCGGCGCCACCACCGCCACCCGTCCATAATTATTCGCCGTCCCCGTAGTCACAAACTGCGGCGCATCCAGTGCAAACCCCTGCATCCTCCCCGACACCGAAACCTGCAATCGTCGCCCCAACATCGTCAACTGGTTCGCAAAATATACCGCCTGCGACCGCTGCCCCGCCCGCGTACTCACCGCCACGGTCGCCGGAGCCGGTAACTTGTTATCATCCCGATTCAAATAGCCCTCCCGCTCCAACTCATACCCCCCCGTAAACGTCCACCACGCCGTCGGGCGCCAGTTCACCCGCGCCTCCCCTGTATCAATCGTCCCCTCAAATTCACTCAAATTCGAAACCACCGGCTGCGATCCAATCCCCGCCGGCCCATTCCGAAACGTCCGACTCGTCCGCACCCGCTGATAGCTCCCCTGCCAATCCACCTTCGCCCCTAACTGTTGCCTATAAATTGCCGCCCCACTCCAAAACCGCGACGCCCGCCGACTATCCGGATCGTTCCGGCTCGGAAAAAACGTCCGCAGCGGTACCGCCCCAATCACCGTCGTATTCGGCAGATTCGCCGCCGCAATCCCCGTCGTCGTCGGGCTACTATTTGACTGCACAAAGTCATCCGAAAAATACATCCGCCCCGACACCGAGGCCGTCCGACCAACGGCATACTTTGCAAACGTCTGCACCCCCGAACTCCGCGCCCGGTCGTCCCCGTCCACCCCGTTCAGAACGTTCAAATGCAATAGCCCAGCGCTATAAGCCACCTTCTTCCATCCCCCACTCACCGTCCCTTTTGCCCTCAGCAAACCCCAGCTACCCCCCTCCGTCAACATGCCCCCATGCACCGGCCCACCGCCCTGTTCCGTCACCAAATTTACCGTCCCCCCCACCGCGTTCGACCCATATAACGACGACCCCGACCCCCGCAAAACCTCCACCCGCTCCAAATTGATCACGTTCATATTCCCCACAAACGAGCTCGCATCCCCCTGAATCGTCGCCACATCCCGGAACCGCAACCCATCAATCAACACCGCCGTCGCATCCGCCCGCAGCCCTCGCATCCGAATCGAAGTCAACTGCCCCGGCCCCCCCAAATTCCGCACCGCCAACCCCGGGGTATCCCGCAGCGCCTCCGCCAAGCTGTACTCGTTTCGCCGGCCAATCTCCGCCGCGTCCACCACCGTCATCGCCTTCGATACCTGGTCGATCGTCTGCGCCGCCCCCTCCGCCGTCACCACCACCCGCTGGTCCACGCCCCCGACCTCCAGCCGGATCGCCTCCCCGTCCACCATCTCCCGCGAAGCCCGTCGAAACCCCGCCGCCGTCACCTCCACCAGACCCCTTCCCAAAGCCGTCGGAAAAGAAAACGCTCCGGCTCGGGTCCGCGTCCGTTCCACGCCCCCCTTCTGGTACAAAACCACTTCCGCGCCGTCCACCGGCTTTCCCTGCGGGTCTTCCACTACTCCCTGGAGTCCCGCAAAACCAACTAAAAACAAAAAGATCATAAGCTCCTGCCCCTCCCACGAGGGCATTGTGAATTCAGCCAACGTTGGCTGTTCCAGGCAGGTTTTCGGACTTCAGGGCGGATTCGCCTACTCCCGGCCACTTCCCAGCTCAAAAATCAAGCCAGTGTGCATTCGCCGCTTTCGTTCCCTGTTACCGCTGCGGGGCAGTCCCGGATTCTCACCAGGTTCCCTATTAAATGCCCCCGCGAAGGGGCATACCTTAGAAGTTTCGAGCATACCATGCGAAGCTAGAAAATACGTGATCGCTTCCGATTTTGAATCCCTCCTCCGCTGGCGCCGCGACGTTCGCCACTTCCTCTCCACCCCCGTCCCCCCCGATCTCATCGACTCCCTCCTCCGCCAAGCCGCCCTCGCCCCCTCCGTCGGCTTCTCCCAACCCTGGCGCTGGGTCCTCGTCGAATCCCCCCTCCGCCGCGCCGCCATCGCCGAAAATTTCGCCGCCGCCAACGCCGCCGCCCAAGCCTTTTACCCTGATCCCCAAGCCCACCACTACGGGCAACTCAAACTCGCCGGCCTCCACGAAGCCCCCGTCCACCTCGCCGTCTTCGCCGACCCCTCCACCTCCACCGGCTCCGGCCTCGGCCGCCGCACCATGCCCGAAACCCTCACTTATTCCGTCGTCATGGCCATTCACACTCTCTGGCTCGCCGCCCAAGCCGCCGGTCTCGGCCTCGGCTGGGTCTCCATTCTCGACCCCCTTAAAGCCCACACCACCCTCGAAGTCTCCCCCCAATGGACCTTCGTCGCCTACCTCTGCCTCGGCTGGCCCGCCGAACCCCACCCCGACCCCCTCCTCGAACGTGTCGGCTGGGAATCTCGCCAACCCCTCACCGTCCTCCATCGCTAGCTAGATCAGCCCCAACTCCAACCCCTTCAACACCGCTCGCGTCCTGTCTCTTACTCCGAGCTTCGAAATCACCGTCGATACTTGATTCTTCACCGTCCCCTCCGCCGTCGCCAATACTTCTCCAATCTCCCGATTACTATATCCCCCCGCCACTAACCGCAATACCTGTAACTCCCGAGGCGTCAACTCCTCCGTCCCTTCTAATTCGCTCAAAGCCGGAACCAACCGCTCCGCCCCCCGCTCCACCCGATCTGTAATCGCCGGCCGGATCAACGTCCCGCCCCGCGCCACCACATGAACCGCGTCCGCCAGCCGTTCCAACGACACATCTTTCAACAAAAATCCTCGCGCTCCCGCCCGAATCGCCCGCAAAAGCACCTCATCATCGTCGAACGTGGTCAACACCACCGTAGGCGGCAAAATCCCCTCCTCCCGCAAACGGCTCAACACCTCCAACCCGCCCACCCCCGGCATCCGCACGTCCAGTAACATCACCTCCGGGCACAACTCTCTCACCATCGCAATCGCCTCCGCGCCGCCCGCCGCCTCCCCCACCACCGTCAAATCCTCCCGCAGCGCCAGTAATCCACGGATCCCGCTTCTTACTAACTGCTCATCATCCACTAACAGCACACGAATCATAACGGCAACTCCAACCGATACGAAAAGCCCGCGCCTGCCGCTGTCTCCACCCGCAACCATCCCCCGCATTCCTCCAGCCTCTCCCGCATCCCCCGCAACCCGTTCCCCTCCACCAGTTCCCCGCATCCCCTTCCATCATCCCGCGCCTCCACCTTCACCGTTCCATCTCCCCGCCCCACCCGCAACCACAAATTCTTCGCCTCCCCATGCCGCATCGTGTTCGTCAACATCTCCTGCACGCAGCGAAACAACGCATGCGCCCGCGCCGGATCCGCCATCTCCATTTCCGCCGGCATATCCACATGCACCACCGGCCGCACCACTGCCGCCGTCAACTGCCGCACCGCCTTCCCTAAATCAATCACCGCCTCTTCCCGCATTGTCCCCACCGTCTCCCGCACTTCAGCTAACAACGTCCGCGCCACCACATGCGCCCGCCTCACTTGCTCCTCCCCCGGGCCCTCCACCAACCGCGAAGCCAACTGCAAATTCACGCTCAACGCCGTCAATAAATGTCCCGCCGAATCATGCAAATCCCGTGCAATCCGCAGCCGTTCCCCCATCTTCGCCGATTCTCCCAGCATCATCTGCGTCGCCAACAACTCCCCGTTGCGCACCGCCAACTCCCGCCCCCGCCGCTCGGCCTCCTCCAGCAACACCGCCGCAAAAAAAGCAAAAACTTGCCACAATACCACCAAAACAACCGTCAATCCCACCTGCGCCAGCCATGGCAAATGGGAATAACCATACGAAGGCTCAAACGTTCCCGCCGCCACCGCCCCCCAAGCCAAAAGCACCGTCCACAGGGCCATCCCCACCATCCATCGCCGTCGCCACCGCGATTCCACCAAAACCAGCGGAACCTGCATCGCCACCAATATCAACACATCCCCGGACAACACCCCCCCACCCAACAACTGCATCGCCATCAACCCCAC
>JANODS010001257.1:0-3821 GCA_031412835.1 Acidobacteriota bacterium
GCCGAGCGCTTCCGCGCCGGCATCGAACATCCAGGCGCCGGGCGTCAGGTGATACGAGAAGCAGTTCAGAACGATGTGACCTTCGCGGAACCCGGCCGCGAACATCGCGCGCGCGACACCGGCGAAGTCTTTCTCATGGTCCGTACCGACTCGGTCGCCATGGGCCTCGTCCGCATGAGCCCCGAACCCGAGTATCTCGCCTGGTCCGGCATGTCCGTCCCCGTCACCGCCCCCCTCAACATGGTCACCTTCATCGGAGGCGCCCGCGAAGGCACCCCCCACCTCCTCATGGGCGGCTCCACCGGCTCCGTCGGCGAATGGACCGGCACCGATTTCCAATCCCCCCTCGCCATCGGCGAACGCCTCTTCGGCACGACGATGTGGTACGGCGGCTTCCACGGCGGCACCTTCAACATCCGTAAGGCCGCCAACGGCGATATCTATTTCATCAACGGCCTCGGCATCGCCCGCATCATCCCTGGCGGAGCCCCCGATATGGTCATCCGCTTCCCCCTCCGAGTCGATACCCTCACCGTCAATAACCCCGGCCAGTTCGATGTCAACGCCAACGGCGAAATCTTCTTCAACTCCTCCACCTCCGCCGGTGACAATCGTTTCTTCCTCTGGTCCAATGGCGAGGTCCGCCAGTTCCTCATCCACAGCGCCACCGCCGCCACCGCCACCACTCTTAACGGCCGCATCGTCTCCGGTTACGATAGCTTCGCCCTCTCCGATACCGGCAAGGTTCTCGCCTCGCTTCGGTTCCGCAACCTCAACGTCCCCGTGCTCCATCTCTGGGAAGGCGAAACTTGGCGCCTCCTCGCCGAACCCAACGTCACCCAGCTCGGCGAACATCGAGTCACCGGAGTCGCCAACCTCCACCGCGTCGGCGGAACCCGCCTCTTCGCCGGCCTCACTATCGCTGCCGGTGGCAATATCCTCGCCGAATGGACCGGCACCGCCTGGACCATCGTCGTCAATAATTCCACCATCATGCCCAACGGCCAGGTCGCCAACAACGTCACGAACATGGATGCCAACCGAAGCGGCGACTTACTCTTCCAACAGGCCAACAACAATAACTTCCTCCTGGTCCGCAAAGACAACCAGTTCCAACAGGTTATCAACCTTTTCCGGCCCACCCCTCAAGGCGACTACCTCGTCCGTATCAACGCCATCGATTTCCGCGACGACGGTACGGTTTACTTCCTCGCCATGACCTACGACGACGAAACCGTCCTCTACGAAGCCAAACCCATCCGATGACGTTTCCCTACGCCGCCAACCTCGGCGATCGCGATCCACTCGCCGTCCTCGCCTCCACCGCCGCCCAAATCGCGGCCATCGACCCCGCCCGTTATAGCACCCCCTGGGCCCCCGGCAAGTGGACCTTCGGCCAAATCATCGCCCATCTCGCCGACTGCGAAGTCGCCTTCGCTTTCCGCCTCCGTCAAGCCGCCGCCGAACCCAACTACACCGTCCAGCCCTTCGATCAGGATCTCTGGGCCAACACCTATCCCACCGCCGACCCTAGCCTCGCCCTCGCCGTCTTTCTCACCGTCCGAGCCTGGTCCGTCGCCTTCCTCCAAGCCCTCCCCCCCGACACCTTCGAAAAAACCGTCCACCACCCCGAAATCGGCCCCATGAAAGTCCGCCACAGCGTCGACATCATCGCCGGTCACGACCTCAACCATCTCGCGCAACTATAATCATCCAATGTCCCGTTCTGCCCTCTTGCTCTTCGCCCTCGCGCTTATGCTGCCTGCCGCCGTGAAAAAAGAACCTTTCGGCCGAACCCCCGCCGGCGAGGCCGTCGACATCTACACCCTCACAAACGCAGCCGGCCTCGAAGCCCGCATCATGACCTACGGGGCCACCGTCGTCTCCCTCAAGTCCCCCGACAAGGCCGGCCAAAAAGCCGACGTCCTCCTCGGCTTCGACTCGCTCGACGGCTACCTCAAAGAGCACCCTTACATGGGTGCCATCGTCGGCCGCTACGGCAACCGCATCGCGAAGGGCCAGTTCGCCCTCAACGGCAAGACTTACAAACTCGCCGTCAACAACGGCCCCAACGCCCTCCACGGTGGCCTCCGCGGCTTCGATAAACGCGTCTGGGCGGCCGTTGCCAAAGCCGACTCCGTCGTTTTCAAATACTCCAGCGCCGCTGGCGAAGAAGGTTACCCCGGCAAACTTGACGTCACCGTCACCTACACCCTCACGGCCGCGAGCGAACTCCGCATCGACTACCGCGCCGTCGCCGATCAAGACACCGTCGCCAACCTCACCAACCACGCCTACTTCAACCTCTCCGCCGAGCCCACCATCCTCAACCACCTCGTCAAACTCGAAGCCGACCGCTTCACCCCCGTTGACGCCAACCTCATCCCCACCGGCGAAATTCGCTCCGTCGCCGGCACCCCCTTCGATTTCCGCCGCGAAACCGCCGTCGGGACCAACATCAACGCCAAAGACGAGCAAATCACCTTCGGCAAGGGCTACGACCACAACTGGGTCCTCAACGGTCCCCCCGGAACCCTCCGCAAATTCGCCGAAGTCTACAGCCCCCAATCCGGTCGCCTCCTCACGGTGTCCACCACCGAACCCGGCGTTCAGTTCTACACCGGCAATTTCCTTGACGGCACCCTTGTGGGCAAAAGCGGCCGCAAGTACATCCAACGCTCCGGCCTCTGCCTCGAAACCCAACACTATCCCAACTCGCCCAACCAACCGACCTTCCCCTCGACGGTCGTCAAAAAGGGCGTCCCCATGACCTCCACCACCGTCTGGAAATTCTCTACCCGCTAAAGATGTTCCACTAAAATCCGATCAAACGTCGACCGTTGCACCAACTCGAACTTCACGCTCAGCCTAGTGTAGGGCCGCAGCGATAACGAGAGCGTCTCCGGCGGCGCTTCCGGCCCGGCCAGCACCAATTGCCCCTGCTCCACTCGAATCGGCACCACTCGATGTTGCCGCACGATGTGCGCCGGTAGGGATCGAACCACCTCCCGCGACAAACTCTCCAGCGCCACCGGGCAGATCGGCAAGCACAGTTGCAAGCTCAGCGCCTCACACAAATCTCCCTCGCTCAACCGCCCCGTCTCCACCAGCCAATCCTGCAACCTCCGCCCCTCCGGCTTTCCCTGTAAAGCCTCCACCTCCAAATACCCTGACTTCAGAAGCACCTCCGACAATGTCGGCCGATGCGCTTCCAGCGCAAACCGATTCGGATACTGATGCTGCGTCTTCAACCAAACTAGCGGCTCCCGGCGGATCTTCGAACCCGCAAACCGCCACGCCGCCCTCAGCCCCGCCGACGTGTTCATCCAGTTCGCTAACGGGATCCGCAACGGTGCCGTCACCGCCAACCGCCAGCCGTACAGCCGACCCACCATCCCCATTCGCAAAACACCCTGCAAAACCGCCATTCCCACCGTAAACGGCAGCAAAACCGCCGTCCGCTCATCCCGCAGCAACGCCGCCGCCCGCTCCGGCCACACCACCGCATACAAACACAACAAGTTACAGACCACCCCGATCGGATTGCCCACCATCGCCTTCCGATCCCGCCAATGCCACCACCACTGCCGCCATCCCCCCGCCCACCCGTGCCGCTCCCAACCCTGCCACAAAATTCCCGTCGACCATCGCGTCCGCTGCTTCACCGCCGCCTTCCAAGTCCGCGGAAAGTACTCCCGCGTCGCCATCGGAATCCCGCCCAGCATGCGAATCGGCAAAAACGTCTGCCGCCCCCCCAACCCATGAACCCGAAAGCCGTTCTCGTAGTCCTCCGTCAAACACGAAGGCTCGAAAATCCGATT
>JANODS010001258.1:0-3343 GCA_031412835.1 Acidobacteriota bacterium
CCAGTGCTTCTTACTCGCGGCAGCCGATTCTGAACTGGGCCCTTGGATGAAATCCTACATGGAACAACAGGGCTACTTCGCCTCCGTCCTTCCCGTCAACGACTACGTCGTCATGCACTTTCAGCGCGAATCGGTCGCTTCCGCCGATCGTCGCTAGCCATGCCAATGCCCTTCGCGCGTCGCGATTTCTGGATCAAGCTCACGGCCGCCGCCCTCCTCGGCGCCGTGTTCTGTGCCGTCATGCCGCTCGACCGCATGGCCAAGGCGCAGAACGACTTCGTCCATTGGTACGTGGGCGGCTTCCTCTATGGCACGCCCGACCTTCACCTCCAGGCGCCCAACCACGCCAAGCAAGCCGAACTCCTCGGCTCCACCCTGGATCATTCGTACTTCATCCGTCCCACCTTCTACGGCTTCTTTCTGAAGCCGCTCACCTGGCTGCCCTACCTCACGAGTTACTACCTCTATCAGGCCTATAGTCTTGCCGCGCTACTCTTTTTCCTCTGGGTCTTCGCCAAACGATGGCCCGATATCTGGGTCTATGCCGCCATGTCCATCCCCGTCATCTCCCACATGGTCAACGGCCAGGACGTCACGTCATTGGTCCTCTTCTGCACCCTGTCCATCCTGCTCTCCCGCCGCCAGCGAGACTTCGTCGCTGGCCTCGTCTTCGCCCTCTGCGCCATAAAATTCCACCTGTTCATCTTCGTGCCCTTGGCCATCCTCGGCCATCGCCGATGGCGTCTCTTTGCCGGTGCCGCCGTTGGAGAAGCCATACTTTTTTTGATCGGCTTAGCCGGCGGCGGATGGCCCGTCTTCCTGTCTCTCATTGCGCTTCTCCGGCGCCCCGAAAACCACCCCTATCCCGAACTCATGCCCAACCTGCGCGGGATGGTCTACGCGTTCAGCGGCGGGCCCAACACTCCGCTTCTCGTGGCCGTCTACCTGCTCGTTGGCGCAACGGCGGCGTACCTGATCTGGAACGCTCGCACCTATGAAAAGAGCTTCGCCTACGCCCTGATGGCCGGACTCGTCATAAATTTCCACGCCTACATCCAGGACCCCATGCTCCTGCTCCTCTGCTGCGCCCTGCTCTTTGACGGCGAAGAATCTGTCGCCTTCCGCACCGTAATGCAGCTCCTGCTTTTCCCGGTCGTCTACCTCCTCCTTCTGTGGCAACCACCCTACAGCGGCCTCTACGGCCTGCTCATCGTCGCCGCATTCGCCATCGCCTTGCGCGATCACCTCCGTGTCCACGCGATCCCCAGTTTGCCCCGGCCAGCAATTCACGGAGATGTAACCGAACATTTAGAATGCCCAGGGCTCCGCCTGCCGATAGAGAGTTTATGGATGAGATTCCGCCCAACCCGACCGCCCCACTCTGGCCGGTGACGCTAACGGTCTGCCTTGGTCTCTCCATCTCGGGCCTGATCGCCTTTCAACTCCGCAGTGCCGAGTGGTCCGCCATCCGTGAAAATTTTGAAAACGCCGCGTCCAATCGTATCGCCGGGATTCAACGTGAAATCGATGCGCACCTAGACCAGATCCACCTCTTAGCCTCTCTCGAAGCGGATGCCAAGACGCTGCCGAAGAAGTTTCGTTGGGCACCGGCCTTGGCTGCTTCCTCACCCTGCCCTTATCAGTTCACCGTCTCCTCGGCGGCGCATCATCCTTCGGCGAGCGAACGAAAGATCAACCTACACCACCCCGTATGTCGAGACGGGCAGCTCCACGGCCATTTGGTTTGGTCCTTCTCCGTCGATCAACTCGTCGAATCCGGCATTCGGTCCCTCCGCCCCTACGGCGTGGATATCACGGTCTACGATTCCTCCGCACCTCCCGAGCAGCGGCTGCTTTACTACCATCCCTCCCGCCGTCACAGAGTCCGGCCCACCCAGGCCCGCGACACCCCTTTGCGGTTCTCCCGTTCCTTTCCTGTTGGCGAACGAGTCTGGTATGTCCAGTGCGACGGAGTCCCCGATTTCCTCGACGCGGCATTTTCCTGGGCACCCTTCGGCTTTCTCTGCTCCGGCTTTTTGATCACCGCGATCGGTGCCCTTTTGCTCCATCAACGGCTGAACCGAATGGCCGCCGTCGAGATCCTCGTTCTGCGTCGCACTCGCGAACTCGTGGCCGCCCACCAAGTCGCCGCGGATGCCTCCCGGCTAAAATCCGAGTTCCTCGCGAACGTCAGCCATGAACTGCGCACCCCGCTCAATGGCATTCTCGGCATGTCCGCCCTCCTCGTCGAATCGAACCTCTCGCCTTCCGACCGCGAAACCTCCTCGATCATCCTTCGGAGCGCCCGCCACCTTCTCGGCCTGGTCAACGATCTCCTCGATACCGCGCGAATTGAGGCCGGCAAAATCGAAATCCGCTCCGCTCCGTTCGCCCTCGACGAACTCATCGCCGACGTCCTGGCCGCCGCGCGCCCGGCAGCGGTCGAGAAGGGTCTCAATCTCTACTCCGTCATCGCGCCAGCAACGCCCAGTCATTGGCATGGGGATTCCCTCCGCCTCCATCAAGTGCTCCTCAACCTCGTGGGAAATGCGATCAAATTTACGGAATCGGGCAAAGTTCGCATCGAGGCCTCCGCCGCCGCCGCCGTCCTCACCCTGGCCGTCGTAGACCAAGGTATCGGGATCGAGCCGGCTCAGCAGGACCGCATTTTTCGTCGCTTCGCCCAGGCCGATGGCGGCCCGCGTCGTCGACACGGCGGCCTTGGACTGGGACTGGCCATCTGCCGGGAACTCCTCTCGCTAATGGGAGGCGTCCTCAATCTGAAAAGCGTTCCCGGCCAAGGGTCCACGTTCACGGCCTCACTCCCGCTCTCGATCGCCGCGGCTCCAAACGCTTCCACTACCCCGTCCTTCGCCATCCCCTTCGCACCGGGAACCCCGATTCTCCTCGCCGAGGATAACCCGATCAATCGCATCGTCGCCGTTCGAATTCTGGAACGTCTCGGCTATCTCGTCCATGCCGTTCCTGACGGCCAAGCCGCCGTCTCGGCGGCAGCCACCGGTCGATTCTCCGCCGTCCTCATGGACTGCCAAATGCCGATCCTCGATGGCTTCGCCGCCACCCGCGCTATCCGAGCACTCCCGGGCGCTCCCTCGCGTATCCCCATCATCGCCCTCACGGCCAACGCCATGGAGGACGATCGCCGCCTCTGTCTCGCGGCGGGCATGAACAGCTTCCTCTCGAAGCCAATTGACGTCGGCCAACTCGACCAAGCCCTCCGCCGCTGGCTCCTCCCACTGCCCTTGTCCCCCTCCCCCCCGGCAAATCCAGCCCCTTTCGCAAGACGCTGAATATTCATCCAATAATCGCCCAAGTTAAAGCA
>JANODS010001259.1:0-1208 GCA_031412835.1 Acidobacteriota bacterium
GTTATCGTTTGCGGAAGGCTTCGCTTTGCACGATGAGTTCGACGAGGTCGCGGAGGCCGTTGCGGTGGTCGCCGACTTTGGTGGCGATGGCTTCGACTTGCGGACTATCGGCGGCGTCGAACTTTCGTCCGCAGGCGTAAGTGAGGATTTTCTGGGTGAGGGTGCGGGTGAATTCGGCCTTGCGCTGGAGGAGTGCTTGGCGGAGGCCGACGATGTCGGAGAATGTTTCGCCGGAGGGGAGAACGCCCGAAGCGTCGATGGGTTTACTGCCGGGATAGTTCGTTCGCCAGCGGCCGATGGGATCGAAGTTTTCGAGGGCGAAGCCGGGAGGGTCGATGGATTTGTGGCAGCTCATGCAAGCGGGGCTTTCGCGATGTTTGACGAGGAGGTCGCGGACGGTTTTGGCTCCGCGGACGTCGGGGTCTAGGGCGGGGACATCATCGGGCGGGGGAGCGGGTGGGGTGCCGAAGATGTTCTCGAGGGTCCAGACTCCTCGGGTGACCGGGGAGGTTTCGATGCCGTTGGCGGAGACGGTGAGGATGCTGCCGTGGCCAAGGATGCCGACGCGGCGGGCATCGGGGAGATCGACCTTGCGGAAAGCGTGGCCGCCTAGGCTGGGAATCGCAGAGTCCATGCCGTAGAGGCGGGCCAGGGGCTTATTGAGGAACGTGTAGCGGGCGTCGAGGAAGTCGTGGAGGCTTTTGTTGGCGTCGAGGAGATGGCGCATCAGGAGGCGCGACTCGGTCTTCATGGCGGTCTGGAGATCGTCCCAGTAGTAGGCTCCGAAGGCGTCGCGATCGGGGGGCATGTCGCCGAGGCTGCGGAGGTTGAGCCAGCTATCGAGGAAGCCTTCGACGAAGGCGTTTGATTTGGGGCTGGCGAGGAGGCGACGGGTTTCGGCTTTGAGGACGTCGTCGCGGAGGAGGGCTCCGGTGCTGGCTTGTTTGAGGAGGGCTTCGTCGGGGGTCGAGGACCAGAGGAAGTAGGAGAGGCGGGTGGCGAGGGCGTAGGTGTTGGTTTCGCCGGTTCCGATGTATAGGAACTCGGGAGAGCAGAGGACGGCTTTAAGGGCGTCATGGAGGGCGGTTTCGGCGGGGATGCCGGCGGCTCGGCGCTTGGTGGCGATGGCTTCGAGGCGGTTGACTTCTTCGGCGGTGGCGGGGCGGCGGTAGGCTCGGGTGGCGAAGTTCGAGAGGATCTCGCGGGTG
>JANODS010001260.1:0-1123 GCA_031412835.1 Acidobacteriota bacterium
GCCACGATCTTCGGACGCGCCCCGGCCGATGAACCGTTCAGCCGCAGCAGTTCCTCAAAGACCTCGTCGGTCTCGCCGGTCAACGTGATCGCCAATTCTTCCGCGAGTCGGTCGAGCGACAGCGGCACGGCGTCACCCGCACCGCCGCTTCGGTCGGGTTCATAGCTCAGCGCGCCCATGCCGTTCCGGCCAACGTACGCCAATCGATCCAGGACGGTTAGCTGGCCCCGGCGGACACCGTGTTTCTCGACGGTCCGCTCCAGCAGCAGGCGTCCCCAGCCATCCGGCAGGTTGTCATTGAAGACTCCATAAAGACCGTCGAAGACGCGGTCGGAAGTGGTGAACACACCCGTTTTGAGGGGCAACTTGAGCGGAGAGAGTTCGATGCCGGAGGCGATAAAGGCAGGGTCGTATTCGAACAGGACCTGACGCTGGCGGAGCGCCAGGCGACCTACTTTGCGGCGATCACCGGCGTCCAAGTAGACGGTCAGCAGATCGGTGGGGGTAAAGGTCACTTGATCCGCCCTTTTTGGCGAGGCTTCGTCTCCCGCAGGATGTCGTCGAGCGACCTTCCTGAAAAGGCTAGTCCTTCGTCCGCGCACACTCGTTCGAAATCACTGAGACAACCCAGGACCATCGCCAGCTTGAGCAACGATTCGAGCGCGATCAGTCCAGTATGTTCGAAACGTTTGAGCGAGCTCCAGCTTACGCCGGCCCGCGCCGCTAGCCCTTCTTGCGTCAAGTTCAGCGCCAGGCGCCGAGCCTTGAAACGGTGGGTCAGTTCACGCTGGGCATCGCGGGGCGTCGCGTATGGAACAGACATCCTGTTGGCTATTATACCGACTTTAATGATTTTAGAGCTATTATATTATCCATTTCTCCACAGGAGATTGTGGCGTGACTCGGGTGCTGGTGTCCGGTTGGCGCTGTGCATGGAATTCGCGGATTCTCTGCCACTCCCGATGTCGTCACGGGCTTCAGTGGGCTCCGAGTTCTTTACTCTGGCAGGTTAGCGCACCGGCGCGGAGTCACGATCGCCGAAGAGAAGTAGTCTATGATGAAGGGCCGAGTAGTTTATGGGGACCGACTGACCAGTTCTTTGACAGGCCATCCGCGAGGCGGA
>JANODS010001261.1:0-1034 GCA_031412835.1 Acidobacteriota bacterium
AAAACGTCCAAGGAGCGTGGACCGTAGGTGAATTGCCTCTGTCTTTCTTGGATCAAATCGCTCGCTCGAAGGACTGATCGAACAGCTATTCGGGCTGTTCGCGCCACAGCCCGTCGGCAGCCGTTTGCACAGATGGAGCAATCATTCCGTCGATCGGCGGCTTACCGGTTTCAAATCTAAGGAAATCTAGGGAAAGGGTCGCTTCCTGTTCCACGCGGTGCCGACGCCGCTACGAAGCCCGCCGCTGGCCCAGCCCTTCCGCGATCATCGCCGTAACAAGCGTGTTCAAGCTAACACCTTCCTGACTGGCCTTGGCGACCAGTCGCGAGTGCAGGCTCCGTGGAACGCGTTGCCTCCATTGCCCACTTGCCGCTGCCGGACTCGGAACCGCGTCACCGTGCTTAACGCAATTCATGAGGTGAGCTTTCACCGCATCTGAGCCGTGTTTCAATGCTTCTTCCGGAGTTTCCCCATCGGAGATGCACCCAGGCAGGTCCGGATATTCAATGGCAAATCCACCACCGTCCGCCTCGGAGAGCGGACGAATAGTGAACGGGTAAGAATGAATCAGAGCCTTATCAATTTTCATTGTTCTCACCTACGGAGCCGACGAATTCCACAAACAACCGAACATACACTGGTTTGACGGGTCGATGCGCAGGAACTGAGAGACGCCCCACCGAAGGGTGCCGGAAAATCACGTGGCTTGTTCCGTGCTAATCATGGTCAATTCCCAAGCTGTGCGCGATCACCTTCAAATCCTCGATCCGCCAATCGCGGGGATTTCTCCGCATTTTCGCAACCAGTTTTGCTGCGTTTGACACAATTAGAAAGTATCACAGGCGGTACCACTTCGGAACGCGTAGACCCCTGTCACCCCTTCTCCAAATACCTCTTCAACCCCGCCAACCGCCTCCCCGTCTCTACCCGAAACACAAATCGAAGCACCGGATTCATCACGAAACGAAGCCACCTCGGCCGCGCCGCAATCCGCAAATTGTAAGTCACCCGGCTCCTCTCCCCCACCGACGATG
>JANODS010001262.1:0-1766 GCA_031412835.1 Acidobacteriota bacterium
CATCCGGCAGGCCGTTAAAGAGGCGATCCGGAAGCGCGAATTTGAGGCGATCCGCGAGGCTTACCAGCGCCAGCCAGACTCGCCCGGCGATGCCGATGATTGGTCAAATGCCGAGGCGTGGCCAGCATGAAGCAGTACGAGATCTGGTGGGCGAAACTGCCCGAGCCCGCCGGCCTCCGGCCCGTCCTGCTGCTGAGCCGTGACGATGCCTACAGCGTCCTAAACAAGTTCGTGGCCGCCGAAATCACGGCCACCATCCGTCACATTCCGATTGAAGTTCCGTTGGGCAAGGCGGAAGGAATGCCCAAACCCTGCGTGGTGAACTGCGACAATCTGCGCACCATCTCGAAGCTTCATCTGGTGGAGCGGATCTCGCAAATTCCGGCCTCGCGAATTTGCGAAGTGAAACGGGCCATGGGCTACGCGCTGGCTTGGGAGGAGCTGATGGACGCGGACGGCTGAGATTCTCAAGCGCGGCTCCGCACTGTCACCGCGGTGTTGCCGTCGTTCTAACTCCAGGCAATCGCCGCCTCGGGGATGTCTCGCGCTGAAAAGTTCGGTCGATTGATCTGTTCCTCGCGTGGTCGGCGACTCTCGGCCGCGCTTAGAAAGCGGTCAGTAAGCCGGCGCGGAGGGCGGTGACAATATCGCCATCGGTTTCAAATGCCACGGCGTGGAGCTTGGAACGGACGAGGAGGATGCGACCGCGGGGATCGAAAGAGTGGGGACGAGACTCGAGGCCCTTCTTGAAGAGATCGCGGATTTCCGATTCGAGGCTGCCGACCCGGGCTCCGCCGATCGTACGCCAGCGGCCGCCGGAAACTTCGATACGCGCGAGTTTTCCGTCGATGAGGACAAGGCCGAGATGGGGATCGCCCCAGGTGGCGTAGACGCCGGAATCGTGGATTTCGATGCGCAGGGCGGGGCCGAGGATTTTGCGGAGGGCGGGTTCGGCCATGCCGATGCGGAGAGGGCCGACGCCGTCGAAGCGGATCTTGTGGCGCGGGGAGGGGAGACGGGCCAGAGCGGGGGTGGTGCCGAGGAGACTGCAGAGCAGGAGGCGGCGCGTCATGGTGGGACTAGACCTTTTCAGCGACCCACATGCCGGGACGCTCCGGGCGGATCTGGACGCCTTTGCCTTTCCAGGAGTTCATTTCGGCGGGGACGCGGATGGCTCCGTCCTTGTCGACAGCAACGCGGCGGGAGATGACGCGGATGGGGAGGGGGAGATCGCGTTCGCCTTCCTTCGTGACCAACCAAACGCCGCCGCCGGAGCGGGGGGCGACGATGACGCTGTAGAGCCCTTGGGCCTCCATCGAACTGGGGAGGGGGAGGCGGCCCGAGGTGTCAACCTGGGAGTGCAAAGAAATTGTCATGTCGTTCCTTTCCGTTGTAGCATCTTCAATACTATGCCTTACCAACCTATTGATTGGAGCTATCACCGCCCTGGTTGAAAAACTTGCGGCAAAACGCAGGAGTTTCTTGCGGAAAACGGCTTGTCCACGGCTACCCAGGTGGACGCAAAGAAGCAGTCGATGGACCGGGGGGCGGCGCTGGCGCTGGCCCGGGAGATGAATGAAGTCTACGCGACGAAGGGCAAGAGCGTGATTCACCTGGACATGCGGACGAAGCCGTCCGACGACGAGGTGGCCGCGTTGGTGGTAGGCCCGAGTGGGAACTTGAGGGCACCGACTCTACAGCGCGGCAAAACGCTGTTGGTGGGCTTTGACGCCGCCACCTACGCTACGCTGCTAACTCCAAAATAG
>JANODS010001263.1:0-1532 GCA_031412835.1 Acidobacteriota bacterium
GCCACTTCGTCAGGACGGGAAGGGCGGAGTCGTCGATGTTGGGACAAAGAGCGAGACGGAGTTCCCGCAGCTTGGGCATCGCTCCGAGGGCTTCGAGTCCGGCGGCGTTGACGGGGGTTCGACTTAGGTCGAGGACCTCCAGATTTTCGAGTTTGCTGAGCTTCTCAAGGCCGGGGAGGGACTTTCGCTCCTCCTCCTTTAGCCCCGGGCGGTCGGCACCCTGATCGCTGCGGACAGCTCCGCTGAGGCGGAGCGAGCGCAGATTCTCCAGGCTACCCAGCTCTTCGAGCACGGCGGGGGTGAGCGAGATGCCCCAGTAGCCGGAGTCGACCCGCTGCATGCCGGAGAGGTCGAGGTGCTTTAGGTTGGGGATGAGTTTGAGGGACGCGAGGCCGGAGACGCCGATACGGGTTCCTCCGAGAGAAAGGGATTCGAGATGGGGGAGATCGGCGAGGAGTTCGATGTTCGTGTCGTCGATTTGCGAGTAGCTGAGGTCGAGGTGTTTGAGAGCAGTCAGTTTGGCGATGTGCTCGAAGGCGCGGCTGGTGAGGCGGGTGCCGCGGAGGTTGAGGCGTTCGAGCGTGTCCCAACTGGTCAGCGCGGCGAGGCCTTCGTCGGTGATGAACTCGGCGAAGTAGAGATCGAACTCGCGGACGCCTTTGAGGTCGCGGAGGCGTTCGAGGCCGGCATCGGTGATGCGGGTTTGGGCGAGGCTGAGGCGGTCCAGATCCTGGCGGAGGGCGATTTTGTCGAGATCCGCGTCGGTGGTCCAGACGCCGGAGTAGTCGGCGAACAGGAGTAAGAGTAGAAGTTTCATGCGCGTCTCCGATGGGGGAAGCCGCTTTCCTTATCCCAGACGATGCGGGCGGCGGGGAGGGCTCGCTTGAGTTCGGCGAGAGCAGGGGCGGTGATCAACGAATGGTAGAGATCCAGCGTTTGGAGGTTCTTGAGTTTCAGGAGAGTTGGTAGGGCGGCGTCGGTGATGAGCGTGCTGTCGAGGATGAGGGTTTGAAGACTCACGAGAGCCGCAAGAGGGGCTAGACCGACGTCGTTGATGTCGGCGTAGGCGAGGTTGAGAGTTTGGAGATTCGTGAGTTTGGCTAGAGTGGGGGCGGCGGCGTTGGTGGTTCTAGTGCGGGCGAGATCGAGGTAAGTGAGGCCGGTGAGGGGGGCTAGTTGGAGGAGGGACTTATGCGTGATGCGGGTATCGCGGAGGCTGAGCCAGGTGAGACCGGTGAAGGCCTGCCAGGGGGCTGCGTCGTCGACGTCGGTGCCGGAGAGATCGAGGCGTTCGAGCGAGAGAGAAGCCAAGGTGCGAATTCCCTGCCCCGTGACATCCGTCTCGGCGAGGTTGAGGCGGCGGAGGGCGGGGAGACGGGTGAGCGCGGCGAGGTCAACGACGGGGGTGCCGAGGAGGCTGAGGTCGGCGAGGGCGGGCCAGGCGGGGAGAGAGAGGGCTTCGACGTAGGTGTTGTTGAGAGCTAGTTTTTTGAGGTTCTTGAGAGGGGCGAGATGGCGGAGGCCGACGTCGG
>JANODS010001264.1:0-1346 GCA_031412835.1 Acidobacteriota bacterium
CGACAACTACGCCGTTGAAGCGTTCCAGCTTGAGGCGATGGACTATCTGCTTAAGCCGATCGAAAAGGACCGGCTAGCCAGCGCCGTCGAACGAGCCCGTCGCAACATCGCGGATCGGCAGAAGCCGCTGGCCGAAGCGCCCACCATTGTGCGGGCCGGGCCGGTCCGGGCGAAGATCCTCGTCCGCCGCGATAACCGCAATTTCATCGTCGACTCGCAGGACATCATCTACGCCACCATCGACGATGGGCTCATCACAGTCGTCTGCCAAGGCATCGAAGGCGAGTCGACCTACAAGACGATTGAAGAGCTGCAATCGACCCTCGACCCGGAAACGTTCTGGCGAGTTCATCGGTCCTGGCTCGTCAACACGAACCGAATTAAGGAAGTGATTCCGTGGTTCAAATCCAGCTTCCAGTTGAAGATGGACGACAAGCGCGGCACGGAAGTCCCCGTCAGCCGGGTCCAGACCAAGAAGCTCCGGACGCTGCTAAAGCTGTAGCGCCTTCCGCTCCACCCGCTGCCAGTAGCGCGAAAACCGCTTCAGATCGAAGGGCCCGGCGGCGGCAACGAACGGGTCGTCGTTCATCATTTCCGCGCCCAACTCGCGTGCCTGCGCCGTGATCAGCGGGCACTCGGTGAACGTCGTCACAATGCGCTCGGCCTTGTGAAGGGCCGCGAAACCACGCACCAGCGAAACCACGTCTCCCTTCTCGATCACGACGTCGAGCTCGAGTAGGCACTCGTAGAGAAACACGATTCGCTTCAACGAGTGGCCTTTTTCTTCAAAGACAAAGATCGCCGGTTCCTCCGGCAGGAGCGGCCGCAAGCCGTCTTCGTGCATCCAAACGATCGTCTTCATAGAAACAGCTCCTGATCGATCTCCTCATACGACTTCCCGAACGGGCAATCCCGATTCCGGCTGCAACCACGGCAATATTTGCCGTCCGTATATTTTTCGAGATTCTCGCGATTGAAAATGTAGGGCTTCGACCCAAAGGTGGACCCCACCCATTGAAACGATAAGTTGTTGCTCGCCGGGTCACCGTCCAGCAAATGGGTCAGGAAGAACTTCGCCGCCGCCTGCCAGCGCACCCGCCGCCAATGGATCACGTACGAGGCAAACCACATCCGCGCGTGATTGTGCAGGTAGCCGGTTGCCTTCAGCTCCGCCACGAAACCATCCATACAGGCCAGTCCCGTCTCCGCGGCCCTGACGTCAGCTGGTAACTCCGGCTGCTGTGACATCCTTGATCGGCGCTTCGGCTCTTCCCGATCCTCCCAAATTCCCTCGCCAATCTGACCATAGACCCGCCGCCAGTAGTCGCGCCAAGCGTACTCCTGAA
>JANODS010001265.1:0-4524 GCA_031412835.1 Acidobacteriota bacterium
TCCCCAACGGCGCGGGCGTCTGTGAGCTGGGTAAGTGCAAGGTCACGACCTGCGCCACCGGCTTCGGCGACTGCGACAAGGATGGCCTGAACGGCTGCGAGCAGTCGCTCAACACCAACGACCACTGCGGGGTCTGCGGGACCAAGTGTGCACCCGCCAACGCGGCCGGCAGCTGCGCGAGCGGCACCTGTGCTCTGACGGCGTGCAACGCTGGCTTCGGCGACTGCGACCTCGCTCCGGGCAACGGCTGCGAGATCAACCTCAAGACCAACGCCAACAAGCCCATCAACCGCTTCCTCCTCGAACAGTTCGCCGGCGACCAACTCGTCAACTACAAGCCCGGCTCCACGCCCACCCCTGATCAGGTCGAAGCCATCACCGCCACCGGCTTCCTCCGCACCACCGCCGACATCACCGACAACCAAACCATCTACGAGGTAGACAAGTACTTCGACGCCCTCCAGAAGGCCATGGAGACCAGCCTCTCGTCCGTTCTCGGCCTCTCCGTGGGCTGCGCCCGTTGCCACGACCACAAGTTTGACCCCCACCTCCAGAAGGATTACTACAAGCTCACCGCTGTCTATCAAGCCGTCTGGGACCCCGAAAATTGGCTCGCCGCCAACCTCGGCTTCGGCCCTTGGCCGAGTCGCATGGTCCTCGACGTTGAACCCGCCCAACGCGACGCCTGGATCAAAGACGTCACCAGCTCCGACGCCAAAACCCTTCGCCGTCTCGACGATCTCCTCGAAGCCTCCTACCAACGCTTCCGCGCCGAACTCAAGGCCGGCCACGACCTCCCTCCCGAACGCCGCGCCGCCCTCCGCAAGGTCATCGAAGACGATCCCGACCTCGAAGTCGACCGCAACGCCACCCGAGACTTCATCACCGACAAAGAACTCGACGCCCGCTACCCCGAGTTCGCCCAATGGAAGGCCGACATTGCGGTCAAGAAAGCCAACCGCCGTAAGAAGCAATCCGAGATCGACCCCAACTTCATCGAAGCCGCCTGGGACGTTTCGAAGACGCCTTCGCCCACCTACATCCTCCAACGCGGCAACTACCTCGCCCCCGGTGCCGAGGTCAAACCCGGCCTCCCCGCCGTCCTCGATCACCCCACCAAACCGTTCCAGTTCCCCGACCCCCAAGCCCACCCCGAATGGCACCACACCGGTCGCCGACTGACTCTCGCGAACTGGCTCGTCTCCCGCGAAAACCCCCTGGTCTCACGCGTCTTCGTCAACCGCGTCTGGCAGTTCCACTTCGGCGAAGGCATCGTAAAATCGGTCGACGACTTCGGCACCCAAGGCGACCTCCCCTCCCACCCCGAACTCCTCGACCATCTCGCAGCCACCTTCCAGGAGAACGGCTGGGACCTCAAACGCCTCACCCGCGAGATCGTCCTTTCGCAGGCCTATCGCCAGTCCTCGGCCGAGGTCCCCGCCTACCTCGCCGCCGACCCCTCCTCCAAGCTCCTTTGGCGTAAGCCCCCCATGCGCCTCGAAGCCGAAACCATCCGCGACTCCGTCCTCCAAGTCAGCGGCCTCCTCCAGGGCCAAATGTACGGTCGCCAGCAAGCCATCAAACGCGGCCCCGATGGCCAATGGATCGAGGACGAAACGAAGGGCAGTGCCAACCGCCGCAGCCTCTACCTCATGCAATCCCGCACCCGGCCCGTCGCCTTCCTCCACGCCTTCGACGCGCCCACCATGACCGCCGATAACCAAACCCAGCGCTTCCGTTCCGCCCTGCCGTCGCAGTCCCTGGCCATGCTCAACGGGCCCTTCATCCGGCGCACAAGTCAAGCCTTCGCCGCCCAACTTTGGGAGCAGAGCAAAGGCGATCCCGCCGAAGCCTTGCGCCGGGCCTTCCTGGCCGCTTACTCCCGTCCACCCTCTCCCCGCGAACTGGCCATCGGGCAACTCGCGATTGCCGCTGAACCCAACCCCCAAGAAGGCCTCCGCTTGTTCCTGCAAGCCCTCCTCGGGGCCAACGATTTCCTCTACAGTTACTAGGTAGCCATGAAGCCATTCCTATCCCGCCGCCAAGCCCTCCAGGAAGCCGCTCTCGGCTTCGGTGGACTCGCCCTCAGTTCCATGATCGCGCGCGCCGCCGAGGCACCCAAGTACTCGCTCCGGCCCCGCCAACCCCACTTTCCGGCCAAGGCCAAGAACGTCATCTTCATCTATGTCGGCGGTGGCCCCAGCACCATCGACATGTTCGATCCCAAGCCCCTCCTGCGCAAGTACAACGGCCAACCCGCCCCCTTTGAAATCAAGGGCCGCGCACTCAACGGCTCGCAGGAAGTCATGGCCAGTCCATGGGAGTTCACCCGCTCCGGTCGCAGCGGTCGCGAGATCTCGAACCTCCTCCCTCACTTCCAAAAGGTCGTCGACAAAGTCAGCTTCGTCCGCTCCATGCAGACCGACCGCATCGACCACTCCACCGCCCAGTTCACCTTCGTCACCGGCCGCGGCTTCACCGGTTTCCCCACCCTCGGCTCCTGGGTCAACTACGCCCTCGGCACCGAAAACCAGAACCTCCCCGGCTTCGTCGCCCTCGGCGAAGGCGCCAGCATCGGCTCCCGCGCCCACTCCTCCGCCTGGCTCCCCCCGGTCTTCACCGGCACCGCCATGCGGGCGGACCCTAAGAGTCCCATCTACGACATCAAGCGCCCGGACGACATGTCCGCGGACCAGCAGCAGCGCCTGCTTTCCGTCGTCAACCAACTCAACCGCGAGCAGAAAGCCGGCCACCCGCTCGACCAGGATCTCGAAGCCCGCATCGCCAACTACGAACTCGCCGCGCGCATGCAACTCGAAGCGCTCCGCGTCGCCGACCTCACCGCCGAAAGCCCCGCCACCCGCGACCTCTACGGCCTCGATGAGAAGGTCTCCGGCCCCTTCAGCAAGCTCTGTCTCATGGCCCGCCGCCTCGTCGAAAGCGGCGTCCGCTTCGTCCAAATCTATGCCGGTGGGGGAGGCAACTGGGACACGCATAGCAACATCGCCGGCCAACTGCCCGGCCTCTGCCAGTACATTGACCGCGGCATGTCCGCCCTGCTCACGGACCTCGATCAGCGCGGCCTCCTGGCCGAAACGCTGGTCGTCTGGTCCGGCGAGTTCGGTCGCCTACCCACCATCGAATCGAAAAACGCCACCCCCGGCCGCGATCACAACCCCTACGGCTTCAGCATGTGGATGGCCGGCGCGGGCGTCAAGCAAGGCTTCGACTTCGGCCAAACCGACGAACTCGGCTACGCCGCCGTCCCCGAATTCCGCGTCGGCCACGCCGACATCCACGCGACCATCCAACACCTACTCGGCCTCGACCACCAGAAGAATACGTTCTTCTACGAAGGCCGTAACGAATCCCTCGTCGGCGTTACCCCCGCCCGCGTCCTCAAAGAGATCCTCCTATGATTGCTCGTCGTCATCTCCTCGCCGGAAGCCTCGCGGCCTCCCTGCATGCCGCCACTGGCGGCGAAGTCAAACGCCGCCCCGGCTCCCGCATCAAGATCGGCCTCAACGCCTACTCCTTCAACAAACCACTCATGGCTGGCAAGATGACCATCCCCGATGTCATCGACTACTGTGCCCAGCAGCAGCTCGACGGCGTCGACCTCACCGGCTACTACTTCCCCGGCTACCCCAACGTCCCCACCGACGAGTTCATCTACGCCGTCAAACGCGCCGCCTTCCTCAACGGAGTCACCATCACCGGCACCGGCGTCCGCAACGATTTCGCCCTTGCCGACCCCTCCAGCCGCCGTGGTCACATCCAACTCGTCAAGGACTGGGTGGACGTCGCCGCCAAGCTCGGCTCCGACATGGTGCGTGTCTTCTCCGGTCGCGAACTGCCCAAGGGTTATACCTTCGATCAAGTGCTCGCCTGGATGGTCCCGGCCTTCCAAGAGTGCGCCGAATATGGGGCCAAACGCGGCGTGCTCATCGGACTTCAGCATCACGACGACTACCTCAAAACCGCCGACGAAACCATCCGTGTCGTCAACTTAGTCAAGTCCGATTGGTTCTCTGTCATCCTCGATGTCGGCAGCCTGCGCCAGGGCGACCCCTACGCCGAAATCGAAAAGCTCCTCCCATACGCCAGCAACTGGCAGATCAAAGAACACGTTTGGTACGGCACGAAGAAGGTCGAAATCGATCTGCCCCGCATTCGCAAGATCATCGATAAAGTCGGCTATCGCGGCTTCACCCCTATCGAAGCGCTCGGCGAAGGCGACCCCGCCACCATCGTTACAGCCTTCCTGCAAAGAGTCCGTCAGGCGTTCGCTTAGCGGCTACCGCAAGAACCGCTCAATGACGTTCTTCGTAATCCGTGACACATCCGCGTCCGGAAACAGTGCCGACGGCCAAGTAATCGACCCCACCGAAAACACCGCCCCGCCCGACGCCGTATCGAAGGTCACGATCTCCGCCCCTCCATCGTCGACGTTCGTCCCCTTCGCCAGCAACACCGTATTCGCAGGCGAAGACGGGCTCCGCTTATCCGTCTCGTGGCCCGACG
>JANODS010001266.1:0-1279 GCA_031412835.1 Acidobacteriota bacterium
TCAGTGTAGACAAATTCTCGGCGGTCGGGGGCGTGTTTGGCCAAAGTCTTCCGGGCCCAGTCGGGGAGACAGTCCAATTGATCGTAGTTGGGGGTGAATCGGGTGAAGTTGAAGGCGAGTTCTCGGCGGACGATGAGCTCTTCGAGGAACTCGACGGCGATGAGTTTGTGCTCGGCGGCGTAGCCTTCGACGGCGAGGGCGACTTCCAGGGCACTGATGACGCCGAAGTGGAGATAGGGGGAGAGTTCGCTCGTGACGTGGTTCGACGGCGAGTTCTTGTCGCGGGCGTAGCGGGAGAGCCGGTCCACGAGGAAGCGCTGGAGCGTCAGTTCCGCAGCCGCTCGGCCGCCGGGGAAGGCGATAGAAGGGGGGATGGAATGGTCGACGGCGCAAGCGGCGACGAGGGTGGCGACGTTGTGGGGGGTGACCTCGGTGTGCCACCGCGGGCGAGGGGCGGAAAAGCGATGTTGAGGGCGCAGTGGGGGGACGGGTTCGAGGTGATCGGGGAGCATCCGCTTTACTTTGGGGCGGATGGAATAGGCGGCCCACTCTCGCTTGTCGTATCGGTTCATCGGGATGATGCAACTGGAATCGACGGCGTGATAGGCGAGGCCGAGCCTAGCGGGGACGGAGGAGTTGTGCCAGGAGGCGATGAAGGTGGGGTAGTCGTCGGTGACGAGAAGGGCGGCGTGGGCGGCGAGTTGGTACAGGACGTCGTTTGGGTCCGAGGGCTGCTGGCGGAGATAGAAGCAGTAGCCGATGCCGAGGGAGTCGAGGGCTTGTTGGGTCTCCGGAACTCCGGCGACGACGAAAGTATGGATGCGGTCGTTGGCGTGGGGGTAGGTGCAGGTGAGGCCCTCGTAGACGAGAACCGGGAGGCCGAGTTCGTTAGCTTTTTCCACGGCGTAGTAGAGGGCGTGGTTTGATTCGACCCTCCGGTTCATTTGGGACCAATACAGAACGTAGGCCGCGCCGGATAAGCGGAGGGGGGCATCATTCAGCGGGCGGACGCGATGTTCGAGGATCACCCTGCGATAGATGCTTCGGAACCTTCGTGCGCTGCAATAATGGAAGTTGATGCGGATTTGGAATCGCGCGAAATTACTGGGGGCCTACCTGCGCGGCCAGGAGCGGGTGAACGCGCTGCCGGTGGAGTATATTGTCGAGACGACGGCGAAGTGCAACCTGTACTGCCCGATGTGTCCGCGCGAGACGCATAAGCAACCGAAAGAGGACATGACCGGGGAGATTTTTGAGCGCCTGGTGGAAGAGGCGGGCC
>JANODS010001267.1:0-3183 GCA_031412835.1 Acidobacteriota bacterium
GCAACAGTTTTTTGCATTGTTATCGCGGACGGGTCGGTTAGAGGCTGAGTTAGTGGCCGTGCGGGCGGTGTTGCCGCAGGGGGATGCAGTGGCGCAGACGCGGGCGAACCCGGCGGCGGCGTCTTGGGTGGCGGAGGCGGAGGCTTGGCGGAGCCATTATGAGATTGCGGCTCCTTACTTGCGGGCGGTGGCGTTGTCGTACCCGGCGGATGTGAGTTTGTTGACGCGGGCGGCGGCGGTGCATCGGTCGTTGGGGAACGCTGGCGTGGCGCTGGAGATGGAAGGGGCCTTGGCAAAAGCTTGGCCGCGGGATGGACAGTTCTTGACGCGGATGGGGGAGATTGAGGCGGATCGGGAACGGTTTGCGGCGGCGCGGCCCATGTTTGACCGGGTGGCACAGATTGCGCCAGGGAAAGCGGAAGGTTGGGTGGAATCCGCGACGCTGCATTGGGATTACTACCAATACGACGATGCGTTGCGGCAGTTGACGACGGGGCGGCAGCGGTTAGGGCAGCCGACAGCGTTTGCTTACGAAATGGGCGCGATTTACGAGAACAAGGGGCAGATGGCGGCGGCGCTGAAGGAGTATCTGGCGGGGGCGCTGGCGGCGGAGGGCGAATCGACGGCGCGGCGGCGGCTGATTCGGTTGGCGCGGCGGCAACCGGTGGAGGCGATGGTGGCGGGGCTGCCGTTGAATGGGCAGACGGTGAGCCTGCGGGTGGCGCTGCTGGAAGCGCAGGGTCGGCGGGACGATTTGGAGAAGTATTTGACGGCGACGGCGGGACAGAGCGGGGATGCGGAGTTGCTGGGGAGCTTAGTGGATGTGGCGATGCGAAATGCCATGCCGGGGGTGCAGAGAGCGGTTTATGTGCGGCAGATCGCGCTGGCGGCGGATCCGTTGGAGGTGATGCGGGTTCGATTAGCGAAGGCGATGTTTGAAGAGGCGCAGCGGAACGTGGACGGGGCGCGGGCGGAGATGGCGGCGTTGTTGCGGGCGAATCCGAAGCGGTTGGCGATTGTGCGGGCGGCGGCGAACTTCGAGAAACGGGTGGGGAACGGGAAGCGGACGGTGGAGATTTTGCGGGCGGCGGCGGAGGCGGCGCATCCGGCGCTCCAGCGGACTTTGTGGCTGGAGGCGGGTCGGGAGGCGGACGCGGCGACGGGGTTGGTGTTGGCGGATTTGGTGTTGGGGAAGGATCCAGTGGATGGCGAGGGAATCGCTTTGAAGGCGGCGGCCTATGCGAAAGCCAATGATGATAAAGGGTTGACCGCGTTTTATCAAGCCAAGTTGAAAGAGTTGAAAGATGCGAATCAGGTGGCGGCCTTGCGGGTGGCGTACATTCCGGCGTTGACGCGGTTGAAGGATTTCAGGGGAGCGGTGGACCAGTATATTGAGCTGGCTAAGCGGAGCCCGGAGGATGAGAGTTTAGTGCGCGAGGCGGCGCGGTATGCGGCTTCGAACGGGGCTAAGGATCGGCTGTTGGCTTACTTTGTGAAGGCGGAGGGGGATTCGCCGCGGGATGCGCGGTGGCCGATTGTGCGGGCTCGTTTGGAAGGGGAGTTTGGTGGCTATTCTGAGGCGCTGCAGGCGTGGAGCCGGGCGGCGGCTTTGCGGCCGGAGCGGACCGATTTGTTGGCTTCGCGGGGCGAATTGGAGACGCGGTTGTTACGGTGGGACGAGGCGGCGGGGACGTATCAGAAGCTGTATGAGTTGAGTTATCGGAACCCGGTTTGGCTTGTGAAGGTGGCGGAGACTCGGGCGCGGCAGGGGCGGACACAGGAAGCGACGACACTGTTGAAGCAGGCGTATTCGGTGGGTCGGGTGGACCATATGGCGATGGGCGGGAAGCTGGAGGAGTGGGGGTTGCTGGAGGCGGCGCAGGCGGAGTACGCCTTGGCGTTGCCGAACGGGGCGGGGGCGAACGCGCGGCTACTGACGCGGTTGCGGCGGTATGCGGAGATTCGGACGAAGGCAGGGGGCGAAGTGGGGAGTTCGGCTTCGGCGGCGGCGACTTACTTTACGCCGGAGGAGAAGGCGAAGTACGCGGTTTGGTTGGAGGCGCAGGGGGACAGCGGGGCGGCTTTGGGGGCGGGTTTCTTAGAGGTGGCGGCGAAGGTGGACTATCGGTTTATGATGGCGCAGGCGGGGAGTGAGGAGGCGGGGCAGCGGATGCGGAATTTGTTCGATTTGCAGATTCGGCGGGGTCGGTTTGCGGAGTTGGGGCAGCAGTTGGAGGCCTATTGGAGGGTGCATCCGGCGAGTGACGCGAAGGGCGATGTGTTGCGGTTGGCGGGGCAGGCGTATCGGCGGGCCGGGGATGCGGCGGGCGAGTTGCGGGCTTTGGGGACGGGTCCGATGGAGGGGGATGCGTTGGAGCGGTATTTGCAGTTGACGCCGACGGTGGCGGCGGCGCGGGGGGAGGCCGTGGCGAACTATGGGCTCCGGACGGAGAACGCGGCGATGGCGGCGCGGGGAATCGCGGCGGTGGCGCGGCCGGTGGCTTGGAAGAACGCTTACCGGGCGTTGACCGGGTTGTACTTCCGGCAGATGACGCCGGAGGTTAAGAAGGCTTTTGCGGACACTTTGGGGCCGGAGACGATTGGCGGGAAGTTGACGGCCGCGAAGACGGGGTTGGCGGGGGATACCTGGTTCTACTATGCGGCTCGGTATGCGGATTACTTGGAGCTAGGGCAGGACGCGGCGGCGGCGGGGTATCGGCCGGCGATGATGGAATCGCGGTCGGCGAGCGCGAAGGCGTTCTTTGAGGCGGGGGATTATGCCAATGCGATTGCGCTGGACCCGCATTATGGGGCGGCGTATGCTCGGCTGGGCGACCATGGGAAGGCGCTTGAAGAGTACCGATGGATTATGGACAACGGGCGGCTGGGGGAGAGTTGGTGGGAGGACGTGAGAGCGTCGTTGGTGGCGGTGCCGACGGCTCCGGTGGGGGAGGCGTTGTTGACGAGTTATGTGCGGCGGAACGGGGCTTATCGGACGGCGGAGTTGGTGGGGGGGATGTCGGCCGATCGGTTAGCTCGGCTGGCGCTGGTGGCTGCGGAGCCGGCGGAGTTTTTGATGGAGTTTGCGGGACGGTCGCCGGAATTGTTGGAACGGGCCGAGGAGTTGGCGGAGCAGCGGTTGGCGAGGGCGGTGGGGGAGACGCGGGAGGTGGCGGCGGCGTC
>JANODS010001268.1:0-3404 GCA_031412835.1 Acidobacteriota bacterium
TCCGCCCGCTCCCCCGTCACCAGTCCCCGCATTCGTCCACTAATCCGACCCACCCGCGCCGCGTTCCGCGTTGCCATCGTGACCGCCTCGGCCAAACTCACTCCCGCCATCCGCATCACGTTCTCGACCGCCTTGTGCATCTTCAACGCGCTCCCCGCCAACCGGCTCTGCCCCGCCAACACCACCCGATCATCCTCCGTCAAATCCACTTCTTGATCCGCCAGCTTATACCTCCCTGGAACCGCCCCTGCCGGCGCGCTGGCGTCCGTCACCAAAATTGACCGTTCGATCCCCTTCGCCCGCAGCGCTACCTTTAGGAACGCCTCCCCAATGTGGATCCCGTCGACAATGAAGTCCGCCGCCAACCGATCCTCTGCCATCTGCTCCCACAAATAATTCGGATGGCGACTCATCACACTATGCGCTCCATTCCCCAAATGCGTCGACAGCGTCGCCCCCGCGCTTACCGCCGCCTGAATCTGCTCTCGATTCGCCCCCGTATGCCCAATCGCCACCACCACCCCGTCCCGCACCAAAGCTTCAATATAGGCCGGTGCCTCCGGCCACTCGGGGGAGATGGTAACCAACTTTACTAAACCATCCGTAACTTGTTGCCAGCCTTTATATTCCTCCACGTCGGGCTTTCGTACGCACTGCTTCGGATGCGCCCCCCGTGGCCCTTCCTCTGCCGAGATATGCGGCCCTTCCACATGGAACCCCTCAATCGCCACCCCCTCTGGAAGCGCCTGCTTCGCCGCGTACAAATTCGCAAGCGACCCCCGCATCCCCTCGTAGGTCCCCGTAATCACGGTTGGCAGCAACCGAGTCGTCCCACAAGCAAACTGAACCCGGAGACTCCGCCCAATCTCTTCATGCGAAGTCTCCGGCGAGTTGTAATCGACCCCCGCATACCCGTTCACCTGCAAATCGATGAACCCGGGGGCCACGTAGTCCGGCTCCCCGCTGATCAGATCAATCAGCTCCGTCACCCCCTGAATCACCGTCCCAAATTCGATAATCACCCGCTCGCCGCGGACCGCATCGATTCCAATTATCTTCATATAGTTAAAACAATTCCTTCAAGTTTTGTTTTATGCACAGTATCTTCACAAGGGTCGGTCCCTAACCTTTTGATTCTACAGCGACAAAAAGCTGTGGACCGATGTCATTTTTCGCTAGCATCCGACGGCAACTCTTGGTACAACATAAAAGTACCGCGGGCGCGTCGCACGAGGCTAATCTCGGGGGAGGTGGCCGGAGCGAAACGCCTGCGGAACTCCTCCTGAAGAAAAACGAAAAAGGGCGTCTGGATCTCCAGACGCCCTTTTCGCTTTCCAGCCGCCTCTACTTCCGAACCGGCGTCAACCAGCCTTCCGTGTCCGGAGTCGTCCCTGCAATCACGCTGAAGAACTCCTTCTGCAGCCGTTCCGTGATCGGTCCCCGGCTCCCACAGCCAATTGTGATCCGGTCCACCGAACGAATCGGGCTAACCTCGGCCGCCGTTCCGGTGAAGAACACTTCATCGGCGATGTACAGCGATTCCCGCGGAATCATCGATTCCACAATCTCCAGCCCCATCCGCTTCGCCAGCAGAATGATCGTCGCCCGCGTAATTCCCGGCAGTGCGCTGTTGCCGAGCGGCGGCGTAGCAATTTTCCCATCCCGGACAACGAAAATGTTCTCGCCCGAGCCCTCCGAAATGTACCCGTTCGTATCGAGCGCAATCCCCTCGGCGAATCCGTTGAAGTGCGCTTCCATCCGGATCAACTGCGAGTTCATGTAGTTCGCCCCGGCCTTGGCCAGCGCGGGCAGCGTATTCGGTGCAATCCGGTTCCAGCTCGAAATGCAAACGTCCACGCCGGACGCCATCGCCTCTTCGCCCAAATACTTGCCCCACTCCCAACACGCCAGGTACAGGTCGTTCGGGTTGTTGATTCCCAACACCCCCAGCTCTTTGTAGCCCCGCAGCAGGATCGGCCGCACATAGCAGGCCTCCAATTTGTTGACGCGAATCAGCTCTACGACAGCCTCGCACATCTGATCGATATTGAAATCGATCTTGTCCATCCGGTAAATCTTGGCCGAATCCATAAGTCGACGCATATGGTCCCGAAGCCGGAACACCTGCGGACCAGCGGGCGTATCATAGCAGCGGATTCCTTCAAAAACCGAGCTGCCGTAGCTGACGACGTGACTCAATACATGGATCTTCGCGTCGTCCCAATTGATGAAACTTCCGTTACACCAAATCTTCTCTGTGGGCGTCAACATCCAATGATTATAGCGCTATAAGCCTCTCCCGTACGAAATCACCCTTGGTATGCTGGTGAAACCGGGAAAAATGACCTTCACCAAGTTTTTGATCGCCCTCCTCTCCGTTGCCGCCATCACTTGGCTCGCCGCCCAGCCCACCACCTCTTCCTTCGACCAATCCGTCAAACCCTTTCTCGAACAAAACTGCCTCAAGTGCCACAACGTTGATAACTCCACCGCCGGCGTTCGCGTCGACCAACTCGGCCCCAACCTCGAAGACCAGCACGTCCGCCTCTGGGAAGCCATCCGCCACCGCGTCGAAGAAGGCTCGATGCCCCCCAAGGGCCTCCCTCAGCCGACCCCCGAAGCCCGCCAGCAAATCGTCACCTGGATCAACCAATCCCTCGAAGCCGCCCGCTCCCGCCCCGCCCCCAAAAACGGCATCGTCCGCCGCCTCACCGTCGCCCAATACCGCAACACGCTCCGCGAACTCCTCAAACTCGAAGACGATCTCACCGAAATCCTCCCCCCCGACGCCGTCTCCGCCGACGGCTTCGTCAACAATAAGGAAACCCTCCAGCTTTCCCCCCTCCTCCTTGAGACCTACCTCGAAATCGCCGAAAAATCCCTTCAGCTCGCCATCGTCGATTCCAAATCCAAACCCAAAATCCAAAACTTCCGCGTCGAACTCGGCGAGTTCATAAATCCCAAACCCTTCCCTGAGGAACTCATCCTCGGCGCCAACAGCCACCTGCTCGAAAACTCCGATTTCATCATCTCCGAACCCATCCCCTCCAAGCCCTTCCCCTTCCTCCCCAGCCCCATGCGGACGAACTATAAGTTCATCGAAGGCTACGCCGGCAACGATACTGTCCGCGGCTGGCGCGAGTATTCCAGCATCTACCACTCCGTCTTCGCCTGCATGCGCGGCAGCGGCGGCTACCCCAAAGGCCAGGCCTACTCCACCGTCCCTCAAGGCCTCCTTCTCCGCCCCGCCATCCCCAACGAAGAAATGTTCGGCACCGACGGCACCTACGGCCCCAAAGCCAACTTCAAAATCTCCCTCCGCGAACTCCCCGACCAAGGCCGCTTCCGCGTCACCGTCACCGCCGCCAAATACAACGACGGCCTCCTCCTCGACCCCAACACCC
>JANODS010001269.1:0-2212 GCA_031412835.1 Acidobacteriota bacterium
AACGGTGATTTCGGCGCCGTTCTTTCTCTCTGGTTGATTGTGGAGCTGTTCGACGGATTCCCAATCGGGCGGGGTGAGGCCTAGGATCAGGTCTCCGGCTTCGAGGCGCGCTTGTTCTAGAGAGTCGACAACGATGCGATGAGCGGCTTGGAGAACCTGGGTGGATAGTTCTCGTCGGTTGGGGGCGTTGGAGCCCGCTGCATTGATGTGGGTGCCGGGCCGGATCAGGTCGACGGAGAAGAGCGGGTCTTTCGCCTGGGTCGCGGTAATGATGATGTCGGCGTCGACAAGCGCGGCTTCGACGGTGGGCATCGGGGCGGCGTTGGCATAGTTGCGGGCGAAAGCGGTGCGCTTTTCCGGCGAGCGGCTCCAGACGCTAATCGAGCGGATGGGGCGGACGGCCAGGACGGCCTCAAGTTGGCTGGCGGCTTGAAAGCCGCTGCCCAGGACGGCGACGGATTGGGAATCGGGGCGGGCGAGCCATTTGGTGGCAAGGCCGGAGGCGGCACCGGTGCGGATCTGGCCGAGCCAGTTGGCGTCCATGAGGGCGAGGGGTTGGGCGGTCTCGGCGTCGTAGAGGAAAAAGACGAACCATGCTCCATGCTTGGGATGGGTCGAGTAGATCTTGGTACCGAAGTAGGCGCCGTGGGCACCGGTCATCTGATGCAGAACGGCACCGGTGGGGAGCGTGAGTCTGCGGCGGGGTTGGGATTGGGCTTGGCCGACGCCGAGATCCCGGAAGGCGTGGGCCAGCAGGTCGATCGCCTTCGTCATGGGGAGAAGGTGGCGTACGGTTGCTTCGTCGATATGCACCATTTCCCTTCATTGTCGCCGGAATTCGGTCGAGGAGTGCAACGTGGGCAAGCAATTGATACTCGTGGCGCTTTGTCTGGCGGTTTTGCTCTCGCAGAGGGACGACTGGCCGACCGAATCGAGACTGGAGCGGACGGCTGGTTATTCGACGGCGGTTCTTCTCGTTGAGCCTTCGCACGAGGAAGCCGAGGTGGCCGTGGCGGCTTTTGCGGCGACGCTGTGCGAGCGGCCCGGCATGCGTGGGCATGTGGTGGTGCTGGCGGGACAGGGGCACCTTTCGTCTCGTCTATTGGGTGCCTTGGGGCGATTGGCGGAGGCGGAGGTTCATTTCGTCCAGGACCAGCGGGAGGCGGAGGCGTTTGGGGTGTCGGACGGTCTGGGGTTGTACGTGTTTGTCGCGTGGGGAAGGTTGCAAGAACGCGATGGCCGGAGCGGTGAGGCTACGGCCATGTTGAGTTCGTTTCGTTTGATTTAGGCGCGAGAGGGTTCGGGGCGCTCGGGGTTGAGGCCGAGTTCCAGAATGGCGGCGGCGGCGCGGGCTGGGTCGAACTTGCCGTCCCTCGCAAGGCGGGATAGGGTGGCCGCGACGACGTACTCGGCATCCACTGCGAAATGGCGGCGGAGTTGTTCGCGGTTATCGGAGCGGCCGAATCCGTCCGTGCCCAAGCTGACCATACGGCCAGGAACCCACGGGGCGATCTGGTCGGGGACGATCTTCATGTAGTCCGAGGCGGCGATGATCGGCAGATCCGATCCACCGACGACGGACTGAAGGTAGCCAACGCGGGGCAGCTCCGTCGGATGGAGCCGGTTCCAGCGTTCGGCTTCGAGCAGGTCGCGGCGGAGTTCGTTGTAGCTGGTGACGCTGTAGACGTCGGTCGTGACGCCGTAGCGTTCCGAGAGAATCTGCGAGGCTTCGAGCACCTCGTTCAGAATCGCACCGCTGCCGAAGAGCATCGCTTGCGGTGCTTCGGCTGTCCTGACACGGTAGATGCCCTTGAGGACGCCCTCGGCGATGTCTTCGGTCGGGAGCGGCGGGTGGGCGTAATCGTCGTTGCCGATGGTGAGGTAGTAGAACCGATCCTCGTTCAACTCGTACATCCGCTTGATGCCGTCCTGGATGATGATGGCCAGTTCGTAGGCAAAGGCGGGGTCGTAGCTGTGGCAGGTGGGGACCGTCGAGGCGAGCACTTGGCTGTGGCCATCCTGATGTTGGAGGCCTTCCCCGGAAAGCGTTGTTCGACCGGCGGTGGCACCCATCAGGAACCCTTTGCCGCGGCTGTCGGCGAAGGCCCAGATGAAGTCGGCGACACGCTGGAAGCCGAACATCGAGTAGTAGGTGAAGAACGGGATCATCGGCACGCCGTAGTTGGCGTAGGCCGTGCCGGCGGCGGTGAAC
>JANODS010001270.1:0-1043 GCA_031412835.1 Acidobacteriota bacterium
CACCGGGTGGGGCGAGCGGATGAAATCGGGGCGGCAGAATGGTAGGTTATAGGAGAGGAGGGACTAAATATGCCGAAACAAGTGATTTTACCGGACGAGCGAATCGTAAATGAGGGACTAGGGAGGGCAAGGCGATGGCTAAGATTACGAAAGGGACGACGTTGACGGCGGGAGGTTTGCCGCATGATATGACGGCGGAAGAGTTGGAGGAATTTCGGCGGGGTATTGAGGAATCGGATGCGGAGATTGCGCGGGGTGAGTTCTATACGTTTGATCCGAGTCCCGCGGGGCAGGAAGCGTTTCTGGAAGAGATTCGGCGAGGGGGGCGGTCGGTTTACAGCGTCATACGGAAAAAGTTGTTAACGAACGTCTTATGGGTTGCATGATGTAGGGATTTTAGCCTATAACTAATGATGAGGAGCAAACTAGAAAAAATGAAAACGGCTCTATTGTGTTTGATGGTCGGGGGAATTGCACTGGCGGCGGGCGCGGAAATGCGTGGAACGGCGGTGAGTGTGGACGGATTGCAGGTCAACGGCGCGGCAGTGCCGGTGGCAGGGACGAAAACTTGGCCCGTGATGGCTGGGGACGAGATCAAGAGTTCGGCGGCACCCGTGGTGTTGACGTTGAAAGATGGATCGAAAATTGTGTTGGGCGCGAATAGCGCGGCCAAATTTGAAACGACGGCTGGTGGGCGAGAGAGCCTACGGCTGGTGAACGGCTCGATGCGGTATCAGATGTCGGCGGATGCGCGGACCCAGTTGGTGGTGAATAACCAGCCGCTGGTGGTGACGCCGGGCGCGACGGGTACGGTGGGAGTAGGCGGCGGCGCCGCAGTTCCGGCGTTGGGCACGGATCTTCCGAAGCAGGGGATCAAGGCTTCCGCATTGCCAGGGGTTTCGATTACTGGCCGGAAGTAGTTTCGTCGGCATGGACAGTTTGGTGAAAGGGCCTGAGGCGGCGACGCTTCGGGCCTTTTTGCGTTTGGGGAGAAAGGGGGGGCGATGCCGGTAGGGATCTTGAGTTGGGCGGCGCTGGTGGTG
>JANODS010001271.1:0-4754 GCA_031412835.1 Acidobacteriota bacterium
CAGGGCGATGACGATAATGGCATGATCCTTGTCAATTTCACGCATGACCAAGCAACGGCAGCGCTTCCCGATCCAGCCGAAAAGCTGGCGCAAGAGCTGCGTCATGAACTGAAGACGCTCAGCGAATTCGACCGCAAGCAGGCAATCCAGTTTCTAATGGATCGCTGCGTGGAGATGGGGGAGGTGTGGCATTCTTTCCCGGAAGTGGCGGAGGAGCCGCAGTCCGATGAGGAATCCGACTACGCCTCCATTTGGACTATTCGCCAGAAAGCGCAAAGGGTGCGGGATATCTTTCGACGGCGGCGGCAAGCGGCATCCTTAACCTACAAGGTGGACGAGGAACTTCTTACAGCCGAGGCAATTAAGGAGATGGCGCTCGCTGAACTTCAGCAGGCCCCGGTGGGCGAATGGTTCTCCGCCCGGTCATGGTTTGCAAAATTACCAACTATCGCCCACCAAATTTCTCTATTCCTAGTGTTGCTGGAAATGGCGCGAGCAGGCAGGGTGAGAATTAGAGAGGAGGCTGCTGCGGGCGGCGTTCAGTTGCTCTGTATACGATTACCTTGAGGAAAGTATCCTATGGTCTGAACCAGTTCTGTGATCGGCTAGCGCGATCGCTCCCTAATTGGGTGGCCTTTCACTATGGCCGACGGTTAGCCCTGGAGTTTGGTGCCCACGTTACCCTTTCAGGAGCGCTCGTCTTTGGAACCGCGCGCAAGAAACAGTCACACACCCACCGTTTCCAATCCAACATCGAACATTTGTGCGAACCAATCGGCGAAGGAGTTGGATGTGACACGACGCATCCGCTCCGGAAACTGAGGACTCCGCTTCACTGTGTCGTCAAAGTGCGAATTCCGGCCCAAGCCGAACACGATTCCGTGGTGAAGGCGAACGTCATTCCGGGCTGAATCCGAACAGCATTCCGGCGGGAAGTCGAACACAGATTCCGGGCTGAAGCCGAACAGTTTTCGGCCTTGAGCCCGGAATCGTGTTCTGCATGAGCCCGGAACAAAATCGGTGGCGAAAGTCGCTGGACATCAAACCGGTGAGCGACCCTTTCAGAGAAAGGGAGGGCCACTTGCCTGCCAGGAAAATGTCCATGAGAAAACTGAAAGAAGTCCTTCGACTTCGCTTTGAACTAAATCTCGACCAACGCCAGATCGCCCGGAGCTGCTCGATATCAGTCAGCACCGTACACGAGTACCTGAAACGAGCCGAAGCCGCCGCCGTCGGCTGGCCGGTGCCAACCGATTGGAGCGACGCGCGTCTACAAACCGCGCTCTTCCCTCCAACAACCACCACGATGCGGCCCTGCAAAGATACTCTTGACTGCAATCAGATCCAGCAGCAGCTCCGCACTAACCATCATGTTACTCTGCAATTACTATGGGAGGAGTACCACGCCACTAACCCCAACGGTTACCGCTACAGCCGCTACTGCGAGATCTACCAGCGCTGGCGAAATAAGCAAAGCGTGGTCATGCGCCAACATCACATCCCCGGCGAAAAGGCCTTTATCGACTGGGCCGGTGCCACGATCCCCATCCATGACCACCACTCGACCGCCGTCCGTCAGGCGTCGTTGTTCGTCGCCGTCCTCGGTGCCAGTTCCTGCACCTACGCCGAAGTCACGCGCGATCAACAAATGGAATCGTGGATCCGCGCCCATGAACATGCCTTCCAGTTCTGGGGCGGCGTGCCGTCTTTGACCGTGCCCGATAACACCCGCACCGGCGTCACCAAAGCGTCCCGCTATGACCCGGACATCAACCCGACCTATCTGAACTTGGCACTTCATTACGGCTTCGGCGTGGTACCCGCAAGACCCTACCGACCGCGCGATAAAGCCAAGGTCGAAAGCGGTGTGCAAGTGGCCCAGCGATGGATTGTCGCCGTACTCCGCCATCACCGCTTCTATTCGGAAGCAGACGCAAACGAGGCGGTCCGCCCGTTACTGAACCGACTCAATCAACGTCCGTTTCGCCAGCGCGATGGAAGCCGCCACTCCCAGTTTCTGGAGCTCGACAAACCGGCGCTCAGACCGTTACCGACCGAACCGTTCGACCTCAGCGATTGGGCCCAGGCCCGCGTGAACATCGACTACCACATCACCTTCGACGGCAGTCTCTACAGCGTGCCCTACAACCTAACCCACGAACTGGTCGAGATCCGCTCGACGGCCACGACCATCGAGATATTGCACCAGGGATCGCGCGTTGCTTCGCATCTACGCAGCCGCACGCGCGGGCACGTGAGCACCACTCCCGAGCATCGTCCGCATAGCCATCAGGCTCACCTGGAATGGACTCCGTCGCGCATCTTGGAATGGGGAAAAAAAGCGGGTCCGTTCACCGCCCAACTGCTCGAACGGATCATGGCGGATAAGCCCCATCCCGAGATGGGATTCCGAGCGTGCCTGGGCATCATTCGGCTCGCCAAGCAATACTCGGACCCCCGCATGGAGGCGGCCGCCGAGCGGGCGCTGCGCACCGGTGCGTGCCGCTACAAAAGCGTGGAGTCGATCCTCAAGAACTCGCTCGACCGACTGCCCCTCGTGCCGACTGGCGAGCCAGCATCCCCCACTGGCCACGACAACGTTCGTGGTGCCGAGTACTTCGAATAGGACCAACCATGCTGGAACAACCAATGATGGACAAACTGGCCGCGATGCGGCTGCACGGCATGATGGAGGCTCTCCAACAGCAGCAAAAAGAGGCGGGGATGGGGGAGCTCAGCTTTCTGGAACGGCTGGCGATGGTGGTGGATCACCAGTGGAACTGGCGGCAGAATCAGGCGCTGGCACGGCGGCTACAAGCGGCCAAGCTGCGCGGCAACACCTGCGTGGAGGATATCGATTTCCGCGCGGCGCGCGGGCTGGATAAGAGTGTGATTCGTGGGCTGTCGAAGGAGTCGGGGTGGGTGAAGAATCACGAGCATGTCTTCGTCCTGGGACCAACGGGGGTGGGCAAGAGTTTCGTGGCCTGTGCCTTGGCGCAGAAGGCGTGCCGCGATGGTTATAGCGCTTACTATGTGCGCGCCGCGGCGCTATTTCGGGACCTCGAAATCGCCCGGGCGGATGGTAGTTTTCGGGCGCTGTTGGCGCGGCTGAGCCGGATTGATGTCCTGGTGATTGACGACTGGGCGATGGCGCCGATGAAGGAGCAGGAGCGTCGGGATTTCTGGGAGATCTGCGAAGATCGGTACCAGGCCCGGTCGATGATACTAACTTCGCAGATGCCGGTGAGTAAGTGGCATGAGCAGATCGGGGACCCGACGGTAGCCGACGGAATTCTCGACCGGTTGGTGCATAATGCGTACCGGATTGAGATGCGGGGGGACTCGATGAGGAAGCAGAAAGGAGGGGTCGAGCCGGCAGGGTAAAGCTCTGCCGGGGTTGCTACGCGCTGACCGGGGAACGAGGCTGCGCCCCTTTCCCCGAACCCCTTTCCGGCTCCGGCGTTTCTGCCTCCGCTGCGCTCCGGAGGGTGCTCCGATGGCTCGGCACGTTGACGAAGCCGAACACTTATTCCACAATTAGAACACCAGCGTCGCTTCGCTCCGATCGCTGTTCGACTTCAGCCCGGAATCCTGTTCGACTTGCCTCCGGAATCGTGTTCGGCTTCGTCGGAATCGCCATCGGGGTTTAAAATTCCGACCGGTGCCGCTTTTCGCGGTCTGCCCCGCTTTTTTTTGACAGGCTCTTCCATGACCGCTTCGGCCACCGATACAGCCTCTATGACCGGTGCCACAACGGGCACCGGTCGCCGTTTAATCTCCACCTCAAAGCCCAGTTTCGCGATTCGAACCAGCAACCGCTGCGCCGTCCGCTCAGGATTCAACTTGTCGAAATAGTCCCCACCCAACTCCCGGTACGGCTCCTTTGTCTTCAAAATCGAATACGCAATCACCACCAATTTATGCGCCACCGCAATCACTGCCTTCTTGGCTCCCGCTCTCGCCTTGATCCGAAAAAATACCGCCCGCAAATAGCCGTCCTTCCGATGCGAATTCGCCCACCCCGACTGTTTCAAAACCCGCCGCAGATACTTGTTCCCCTTCTTGGTCCGCCCGCTGTACTGCACCCCCGCGCTCTCCTGGCTCCCCGGGCTCAACCCCGCCCAACTCGCGCAATGCTCACCATCCGGAAACACACTCATATCCACTCCCAGCTCCGCAATCAACTGCCACGCCGCTATCTTCTCGACGCCGGGAATCGTCTGCAACAAAGCCATCTGTTCCGCATACGGCAAGGCTGCCTTCTCAATCGCCGCTTCTAATTTAGTTAGATACGTACTCAGAAAATCATAGTGCCCCAAGAACATCTCCAGCGTCTCTCGATAGAAAAGCCCAAACTCTGGCTTCATCGCCTGCTTAATCTCTCCTTCCTTCTTTCGCAGCTTCCCTACGGCCTTCCAACTCATCTGCTCTGCGGATGCCTCGCCTTTGACCAGCGCCCGCAGAATCCTCTGTCCAGAGACCCCCATCAAGTTCGAAGCCACCGATGACAGCTTGATGCCGTTCCTCTCCAGCAAGTCCCGGATCTGATTGTGCACCTCGTTGCGCTGCTGGAGCAGAGAAACCCGATGCCGCGTCAAAATCCGTAACTGCCGAATCTCGGCCGGAGGAACGAAGCTGCCGTCCAGCCGCCCGTCTTGCAAAAACTCCGCAATCCGTTTGGCGTCCCGTCGGTCGCTCTTGCGTCCCTGGAGCGCCTTCAGTTGCTGCGGGTTGGCCAACAACAACTCAAATGC
>JANODS010001272.1:0-1003 GCA_031412835.1 Acidobacteriota bacterium
GGCGCGGGGGATGGGGGTGGCGGCGGTGCGGGTGGAGACGGCGGGCGAGTTCGTGCGCGAATTTGCCGCGGCGATGCGAGAGCGCGGACCGCGGGTGATTGAAGCCGTGATCTAGATCTCAGGGGATGGGGACTTGGGCGCTGATCTCGATCCCGAACCCTTCGAGGCCGACGACCTTACGGGGGTGATTCGTCAGAAGTCGGATACGATGGAGGCCCAAGTCGGCGAGGATCTGAGCCCCGAGGCCGGCTTCGTGTTGAATGACGGTGGCTCCGTCAACCGTCGAGTGAGTAAGTGGATCGCGAGAGTGCGGGACGATCGCGCCGTCAACCTGGCGGTATCCGGCCGTAGTTTGGTGTAAGTAGACGAGGACTCCGGCACCTTCGGCCTGAATCATCGCAAGGGACTGGTCGACGATGTGAGCGCAATCGCAGGTGGTCGACTGGAACAAGTTACCGTAGGCGCAATGGGCATGAACCCGAACGAGGGGGTTCGGTTGGCTCCCAACGTCGCCAAGCACGAGAGCCGTGTGACGACCGGCACTGAGGGTGGAGGTGTACGCATACGTCGAGAACTGGCCATGCCGGGTCTGAATTTTACCGGTGGCGGTGCGCTCCATGAACCTTTCATTTTGCAGGCGGTGGCGGATGAGATCGGCGACCGAGATGATGCGTATGTTGAACTTCTGAGCGAATTCTGTGAGCTGAGGAAGGCGGGACATCGTGCCGTCTTCATTCATGATTTCGCAGATGACGCCACCGGGTTGCAGGCCGGAGAGGATCGCGAGATCGACGGCGGCTTCGGTTTGGCCGGCGCGGGCGAGGACTCCTCCGGGCCGGGCGCGCAGTGGAAAGATGTGGCCAGGGCGGGCGAGGTCGGCGGGTTTGGCGTCGGGCCGGATGGCGACACGGATGGTGTGGGCGCGATCCGCTGCGGAGATTCCGGTGGTGACTCCGTCGCGCGCTTCGATCGACACAGTAAAAGCGGTTTCCATGCTGGTGCG
>JANODS010001273.1:0-1061 GCA_031412835.1 Acidobacteriota bacterium
GTTGCGATTCGGGAAAAGCAACAGCTTTCGCGGCTTGCCGTTAAACTCCGCGTCGATCAATACCGGCACCTCCGTCGCGTCCCAATCGTGGACGTCGTGCGGCGTGAACTGAAAGTGCCATTTCAGCTTGCCCGTGTCCAAATCCAAAGCAATCAGGCAGTCCGAATAAAGGTTGTCGCCCGCCCGCACCTCCCCGTTCCAATCCGGCCCCGGGTTCCCCGTCCCCCAGTAAAGCAGGTTCGTATCCGGGTCATACGCCCCGGTCACCCAAGTCGCCGCCGAACCGCGCTTATAACTATCACCCGCCCACGTCTTGGCCTCCGGGTCACCAGCCGCGGGCACAGTCCAGAAGCGCCAAGCCAACTTGCCCGTCTTGGCTTCATAAGCATCCAAAAACCCGCGAATCCCATACTCCCCGCCCGCGATCCCAACGATGATCTTGTCCTTCACCGCCAGCGGAGCCACCGTGATCGAATGGCCCGTCTTGTTGTCCGCCACCGTCACGTCCCAGCGCACCGCCCCCGTCTTCGCGTCCAACGCCACCAGATGGGCGTCCACCGTGCCCACGAAAACCAAATCGCCCAGAATCGCCACCCCGCGATTTACCTGGCCACAACACACGCGAACATCGTCCGGCAGCGTCCGGCGATAGCGCCATAGCACCCGCCCCGTCCGTGTATCGAGCGCGGTGACGTGGCTCGGTGCCTCCGAAATGTACATCACCCCATCCACCACCAGCGGGGTCGTTTCGAACTTCTGCAGCGAGTTCGATTGATACACCCAGGCGGGCGTCAGCTTGGAAGCGTTCTGATCGTTAATCTGCTGAAGAGGCGAATACCGGTGTCCAGCGAAATTGCCCGAATAAGTCAGCCAATTGCCCGGTTCATTCCCGGCATTAAGCAGCCGCTGGTGCGTCACCTGCCCCCACAGCGGCAGCGTCAGGAACAAGGCAAGAACTCTCATCGGGCCCCCTTTTCACTGGCCAGAAACGCCACCAGATCGTTCAATTCCGTCTCGCTCAACTTACTGCGATAGCTCGGCATGTTCGTCTTCTTTTCACT
>JANODS010001274.1:0-3609 GCA_031412835.1 Acidobacteriota bacterium
GTAGACATCGAGTCGATCACCGGCAACGAGGCCCCTCACGTCGAGTATCTGGCCGCCTATCTACGCCCCCTTGTCGAAAAGTACGACGGCACCCTCGAACTCATCGAAGTGGAACCCAACCGGTCGAACCTGTTGGTCACCTTCGGCACACCGCTCGTGACCCTCTCGACCCACACCGATACGGTGCCGCCTTTCTTCCCGTCCCGAGAAGATGACGAGTTCATCTGGGGCCGCGGCGCTTGCGACGTGAAGGGCCTGCTTGCTGCGATGATCAAGGCCGCCGAGGGTCTGCTCGCCAAGGGCACGCGGAACTTCGGCTTGCTCTTCGTCGTCGGCGAGGAACGGAACTCGGCCGGAGCATATTTCATGGCGAACCACCCCCGCGGTTCGCGCTACGTCATCAACGGCGAACCCACTTCGTGCCACCTCGCGCTCGGCTCCAAGGGCGCGCTCCGCTTCGAACTCCACGCCAGCGGCCGAATGGCCCACAGCGCCTATCCAGAACTCGGCGAATCGGCCATCAACAAACTCCTCGACGCCCTCGAACGCGTCCGCAAAATCGAACTCCCTTCCCACCCCATTCTCGGCCCGTGCACGCTGAACATCGGTACGCTCAGTGGCGGCCGGGCGCCCAACGTAATCCCCGACGCCGCCCGAGCCGACGTTTTCTTCCGCCTCGTCGACGACCCCACCGACTTGCGCGCCGCCGTCGTCGCCGCCTGCGAAGGCCTCGTCGAAGCTCGCGAAATTCTCTGCATCCCCGCCGTCCATTTGAAGCCCGTGCCCGGCTTCCCGACCACCGTCGTCGCCTACACCACTGACATCCCGGCCTTCGGCGGAGCATGGGGAGAGCCGTTGCTTTTCGGCCCCGGAACCATTCACGTCGCCCACACCAGCGAAGAGCGAGTGCCGAAAGCGGAGTTGCTCGCCGCCGTCGACCATTATCAAACCTTAGTCACCCAGTTACTCGCGGGGCTGGCATAAATGATTGTAATGAAGTTTGGCGGATCCTCGGTCGAATCCGCCGTCGCTATTGCTCGGGTCGCCGAAATCGTTCGGGCGCGTTTGGACCAAAAGCCAGTCGTCGTTGTCTCGGCGATGGGCAAGACCACGAATCGCCTTCTCGCCGCCGCCGAGTTGGCCGTAAAGGGCGAACGCGAAGCCGCTCAGGCTGAACTCGATTCGTTGCTAGCCTTCACGTTGGGCGAAGCGCACGAATCGCTGCGCGGCTTCGTTGAACTGCATTTTCACGAACTCGGCGCGTTCCTCGACGAACTCACCCAGATTGCCGAATTTCCCGCGCAATACGTCGACCTCATTTCGAGCTACGGGGAGCGGCTGTCGTCCAAGATTGTGGCGGTCGCCTTCGAGCAGCTTGGAATCGCGAGCGTGCATGTCGACGCCCGAGAGGTGCTCGTCACCGATCGCCGCCACACCCAGGCCGCCCCGCTCTATCCGCGTACCTACGCCAAGTGCGCGAGCATACTCACCCCCCTCGCCGAAGCCGGGAAAGTGGTCGTCCTCGGCGGGTTCATCGGATCAACCCAGGACGGGTTTACGACCACCCTCGGCCGAGGCGGCTCCGACTTTTCAGCCGCCATCTTCGGGGCCGGAATCGGCGCCACCGAAATTCAGATTTGGACCGACGTCGATGGCATGTTGACCTGCGATCCCCGCATCCTCTCCGGCGGCCATCGTGTCAAGGTGATTAGCTTCGCGGAAGCCGCCGAACTCGCCTATTTCGGCGCGAAAGTGTTGCATCCGGCTACGGTAGTGCCCGCCGTGGAAAAGAACATCCCGGTGCTGATCTTGAACTCGCGGAACCCCGGCTCGCCCGGCACCCGGATCGTTTCCGAGGCCGTCCCTTGCACCAATGTCGTCAAGTCGATTGCCTGCAAACGCGGCATCACGCTGGTCAATATTCAGTCGCTGCGGATGCTGATGGCCCACGGTTTCCTGCTCCGCATTTTTGAAACCTTTAATCGATATGCGACCCCCGTCGACATGGTTTCGACCTCCGAAGTCTCGGTCTCCCTTACGATCGACTACACGGAGCACCTCGACGCCATCGTCGCCGAGCTGTCGAGGATCGCCGAAGTGACCGTCGAGCGGAACCTGTCGATCATTTGCCTCGTCGGCGAAGGGATCAAAGTGACTCCAGGAGTGGCGGCAACCGCCTTCGGCGCACTGCGCGAAACGAATTTGCATATGATCAGCCAGGGAGCGTCGTTGCTGAACCTAAGCGTGGTGGTTGACGATAGCGCACTGCCAGCGGCCGTGGCCGCGCTGCACAAAGAGTTCTTCGCAACGCTCGATGGGAAGGTGTTTGAATGAAGCTGGCATTGATTGGTTACGGCAAAATGGGCAAGATGTTGGAAGCGCTCGCGCCGGAGTACGGCCTCAGCGTAGGCTTGATTCTCGATGAGCACAACAACGCGAATTTCGAAGGCCTGACCGCCGAAAACTTCTCGGGCATTGACGTCGCGATCGAGTTCTCGATTCCCGGCGCAACCGTCCGCAACGTCGAAGCCCTCACGGCGCTCGGGGTTCCTGTTGTGATTGGCACCACTGGCTGGCTCGACGATATGGACCGGGTTCGCGCGGCGAGCGAAAAGCACGCCAGCCCCGTGCTCTGGTCGCCGAACTATTCGGTCGGCGTCAACGTGTTTTTCAAGCTGATTCACGAAGCCGCGAAGCTCCTGAGCGCGCAGCCCGACTACGGTGCCTACGCCTGGGAGATCCATCACGACGAAAAGAAAGACGCCCCCTCTGGGACGCTCTTGAAGCTAGTTGAAGAGATGAAAACGGCAGGCTATCCGCGGAACATCGACGTCAGTTCAAACCGCGCCGGCCGCGTGCCGGGCACGCACGAGATCGGCTTCGATTCGGCCGCCGATACCATCACGTTGCGCCATACCGCCCGGAGCCGCGAAGGGTTTGCCCGCGGAGCGTTGCAAGCCGCCAACTGGATCGTCGGCAGGAAAGGCTTTTACGAGTTTTCAGAAATTTTGTTCGGAGCGAGGTAAGGACGAATGTTTATCGGTTGTGGCACCGCGATAGTAACCCCCTTTCAGCAGGATCAATCGCTGGACGAGCCGACGCTGCGCGCGTTGGTCCAGCGGCAGATCCGCGAGGGCATCAATTTTCTTGTCCCCTGTGGCACCACGGGCGAATCCCCGACCCTGACGCATAAAGAGCATCTGCGAGTGGTCGAGATTACGCTCGAAGAAGCCAAGGGTAAAGTGCCTGTCGTCGGGGGTGCAGGCGGCTACAACACCGCCGAAGTCATCGCTCTTTCGAAGGAGCTCGAAGCGATGGGCGTCGACGGACTCCTGTCGGTCACGCCGTACTATAACCGCCCCACGCAGGAAGGCCTGTACCAGCACTTTGCGGCCATTGCGGGCGCCGTCAAAACGCCCATCGTCATCTATAGCGTCGCCGGGCGCACGGGCGTCAACGTCGAACCGAGCACCCTGAAACGATTGGCCGCCATCGATAACATCGTCGCCGTCAAAGAAGCCTCCGGCAACATCAGCCAAATGGCGAAGGTGGTGCAAGAGGTGCCGGATACCTTCCACGTTTTGAGCGGCGATGATGCCATCACCATCC
>JANODS010001275.1:0-7565 GCA_031412835.1 Acidobacteriota bacterium
GTCCTCGGTGCCTATCAACGCGGCCATTCTCTGCAGTTTCAACGAAACCCGAACTACTTCCGAAAAGACGCCGTCGGCCGTCCTCTGCCCCGGCTGGATGCGGTTCGCATCGACATTCAGGCCAATCCGGAGTTGGAACGAAGCCGCTTTGAACGCGGCGAGTTGCACTTCCTCTCCACCGTCGATCCGGAAAGCTTCCCTAACCTGGAAAAATCCCATCAGGCCATCGACGCCGGGCCCACGCTCGATAGCGAAGTGCTCTGGTTCAACCAGTTCCCGGGCTCGCCTCTACCGGAATTCAAGAAACGCTGGTTCCAGTCTCTGGACTTTCGCCGCGCCATATCGGCCGCAGTCCACCGCGACGATCTTGTTCGCGTCGTCTACGGCAATCGGGCCATCTCTGGAGTCGGCCCCATGGCTCCGTCCTCCAAGGAATGGGCCTCGCCCCGACTGCGCGCCCAGCCCTACAACCTCCAGACCGTCACGTCGTCGCTTCAAAAAGGCGGTTTTCAAAACAAAAACGGCCAGCTCTACGACGCCGCCGGCAACGCCGTCACTTTCTCCCTGCTGACCAACGCTGGCAACCGGCTGCGAATGCGCATGGCCACGATGATCCAGCAGGATTTGGCAAAGATCGGCATCACCCTCCAGATTGTCGCGCTCGACATGCCTTCCTTGTTGGAGCGCATGACCCGCTCCTCCAACTACGAAGCCATCCTGCTCGGCATGGTCGGCATCGATCTCGACCCGAACGACCAGATGAATGTCTGGATGAGTTCGTCGGCAAGTCATCCCTGGAATCCGGCGCAGAAGCAACCCCAAACCAGCTGGGAAGCCGACATTGACCGGCTCTTAAAGCTGCAGTTCCACGCTCCGACGTCGGCCAAACGAAAATCCTACCTTCGCCAGTTCCAGCAGATTGTCGCCGATCAGGCACCGATCCTCTACCTCGTCCACCCGAATGCGCTCGTGGCCGCCTCGGCCCAGCTCTCCGGTCTGCGAGTCAGCAGCCTCACGCCGCGTGTCCTATGGAACGTGGAGGAACTCGATGTGGTCTCTCCGGTGCGGGCGGCACAACGGTAGGCATGTTACTCGACGCCCACATCTCGGCGCGCTACGCGAACACGCAGGTGCTTCGCGATCTGACCCTCTCGATTGCTGAAGGAGAACTGGTCGGGCTCGCCGGGCAGAGCGGCAGCGGCAAGTCCACCCTGGCGCTGGCGCTGATGCGCCTGTTACAGGGCAACACCGCGATCACCACCGGCAGCCTCAAACTGGAAGGCCGGGAAATCCTCACCGCCCCGGAACGCGAGTGGCGCGCCATCCGAGGACGCCGCGTCGCCCTGGTCATGCAAGGCGCGGAGTCAGCATTGAACCCGGCCCTGCGCCTCGGCCGCCAGCTCCGCTTGGCTTGGGAGATACATGCCACCGATTGGCGGGCGACCGGCCTGCCCCAGGCCCGTAGCCTCTTCGCCCGCTGCGGGCTTCCGTCCGAGGATTCGTTCCTGGATCGCTACCCCGCCCAAATCAGCATCGGCCAAGCGCAGCGCGTTTTGATCTCGATGGCGCTACTCCACCGACCGGCACTGCTAATCGCCGACGAAATCACCAGCGCCCTTGATCTTCTCACGCAACAGGAAGTCCTCGAAACACTGCGGGAGGTCAATCGCGCCTTCGGCATGGCGATCCTGTTCGTTTCGCACGACCTGATCGCGCTGCGTTCTCTCTGCACCCGCGTCGCCATCCTCTCCGCGGGCGAAATCATCGAAAACCGTCCAACACGGGAACTCTTCGAAGACCCACTTGAACCCTATACGATCAAGCTGCTCGCCGCGCTTCATCGCTATGAAGGGAACAGCCATCGCGCATTTTCTCCGTTGTCCGCATAGTTCCTTCCTGCCGGAAGGTTCAAGAATGCGGAAAACCCCAGGAAATGGTGCCGCTCGCCCCTTGCCGGAAATACATCTCGGTGCCTCGCTACGAACGGCGGGTAGAGAGTTGGTTCCTGTTTGAGGAGAGCGCTGAGCGGTTTACGCCGGAGGGCCGTCAGACGGTGCGGCTGGTGGTGACCTTTGGGTTCTTGGCACCGGCGCTGGCTCGTTTGCGGGCGACGCACTGGGCGAAGCCGGCGTTGGCGAGCCTATCGTGGGTGGAAAGCAAAGGGACTCTCCGTACTAGAATGTGTCCCGAGGCCGGGCGAGCGGATGAATGGAGGCGGGTTCCCCGTTAAAAGTTGAAGCGGCCGCCGAGGAGGAGGATGCGGGTTCCGCTTGCACCCGTGATGCGGCCGAAGTTAACGCTGTTGATGTCGGAGTTGGCGGCGGTCGGGTTGTTCCATTGGGGGGAGTTCAAGGCGTTTTCGGCGTCGAGTTGGAGGATGAACTCCTTTCTCTCCGTGACGCGGAAAATCTTGCGGACGTTCATGTCGAGCCGGATCGCTCCGGGGCCGCTGATGAAGAACGGGGCCAGGTTGCCGAGTTCTCCGGCGACCGGATTGCGGAAAATTACTTGGCCGGAAGCGTCGCGGACTGCGAGCATCGTGGAAGATGCACGGATGTTGTTCTGGGTCGTGAAGTTGCCGATGGCGGGGTCGGGGCCGGTGTTGGAGAGGCCGGGGAAATAGACGACGCCGTTGCCGGTGACCGTGGCTTGGCCGATCGATTTCGGCACGGGGCCGTCGACGCGGGCAGGGTTGTCGCCGCCGAAAAAGTTATAGCTGTTGCGACCGGAGGTTAGGTTGATGGGCTGGCCGCTGAAGATGTTGAAGATGCCGTTGGTCTGCCAGCCGCCGAGGAGTCGGCCAAGGACTCCGCGCTGCCCCTTGAAGAAGGGCAGTTCATAGGAAGCGTTGCTGCGGAAGACGTGGGTTCGATGGTAGGTGAGCAGGCGTTTTTCGAGTTTGCGGTTGCGGCCGTCGCGGAAGCTATCGAGAAGGTCTTGACCGGCGCCTTCTTCTTCGCCCAGGGTTTTTGACCAAGTGTAGTTGGCCTGCATCTGGAAGCGTTTGGCGAAGCGCTTCACGACTTCCACCTGGAGCGAATGGTAAGTCGAGTTAGCGTAGTTGCCGAGCAACAGGGCCCCGCTGAACTGCGGATTGGCGACGACGAAGTTCTCGGGCAGGTTGGCGCGGCGGAGGAGTTGGCCGGGGAGGCCGGCGACCGTGTTTCGGTTCAGGAAGTCAGCGACGCCGCCGACACTCTGGCCGGCGACAAGGGCTGGCTGCGACTGGCGAAGGTATTCCGAACCGGTCATGTTGGTCCCGACGACGCGGCCACCGAGGGTGAGGCCGTTGAAGATGTTGTCGAGCAGGGGCGATTCCTGGCCGGACTGGGCTTGGCGGAAGGCGGTGAGGATGCCGTTTTCGAAGATATTGGTTTCGTTGACGTTGCTGGCGCGGAGGAGGCGGGTGCCTTTGCTGCCGACATAGCGGGTGTCGAGGGTGAAGCCTTTAGGGAGCACGCGTTGGATGCTGAGGTTCCAGTTTTGGACGTAGGGGGTGCGGAGGCCGGAGTCATAGGCGTAGGCGGTGAGGCCGCGGTCGGTGAGCGGGATGGGGGCGAACGGCGCTCCGTTGGGGTTAACCCGCGGCGCGTTGGCGACGTTGAGGGCGTTCGACGAGCGGAAGTTGTTGACGATGCGCATGCCGGGGATATCGGCGGTGAAGACGTCGAGATTGCGGAGCGAGTTTCGTTCGTAGCCCCAACTGTAGCCGACCCGGAGGACGGTTTTATCTTTGCCGAGCCAGGGGATGCCGTAGGTGAGTCCGACGGCGGGAGCGAAGTTGTTGCGGTCGGCGGCGTAGATTTGTTTTCCGGGGTTGGCGCTGTTGGGGCCGACGGTTTGGTATTGGCTGAGGGAACCGCCGGTGGCACCGGGACGATAGGCGGCGGAGTAGTCGGTGCCGGAGATGCCGAAGATGCCGGCGGAACCGTTTGTGAGGGCGGCCATGCGACCGAGGGCTTCGTAGGGGACGCCGTAGTATTCCCAGCGCAGGCCCAAGTTCAGGGTGAGATCCTTGTTGACCTTCCAATCGTCTTTGGCGAACCAACTGATTTCTCGTTGGCGCCAAGTGCGTTGGCGGGGCTCTCCGGAGAGGAATCGCGGGTTCTTGGCGTCGACGGCGTTGAAGGCTTGGTTGATGTTGGCGAGGGTGCCGGAGAGATCGTTGAGGATGTTCGTGGCGACCCCGCTGTTGGCAGCGATGCCGGGGGCGTTGGTAATGGCCCCGTTGGGCAGCACGCCAGAGCCGATGACGTAGCGGGGCACGACGCTGAACGAGCTGAAGCCGTTCGAAGAGACCCAGCGGACTTCGGCACCAGCTTTGAAGGAGTGCTTTTGCCGGACATAAGTGAACGTATCGGCGTAGCTGTAGACGGGGGAGATGCGGCCTTGGGGGTCTTGGTCTTCGATGGGGTCGGTGATGGAAACGAAGTCGACGAAGTAGGGTTGGGTGCCGGTGGAGGGGAGGACTTTATCGATGCCGTTGAGTTCCCAGGGGCTATTGAAGCGCAGGCGGGGGCGTTGGAAGCCGCCGGTGAACTCGTTGATCATGGAGGAACTTAGGGTGGTGGTGTGGCGAACGGAGAGGACGCTGGCGATGGAGGTTTGGGTTCCGCCTGGCGCGGTGGGGTATCGCTGCGCCATGAAGCCGTTGAGGGCGTCCCCGGTTTCGCGGGAGTAGGAGACGCTGGTACGCTGGCGGTCGGTCCAATTTTGGTCGATTTTCATGGCCCACTGGCGGGTGTCATCGGTAAAGGACCGCGACCAGGTGTAGCCGGCGGTGTTGAGGCCGTCGCCGAAGCGGAAGTTGTTAGGGAGGGGGACATTGGTTAGGAGGCGAGCGATACCGCCGGAGGGATCGGGGCGGCCGCGGGCGGGGTCGAGGGAGAACAGGTTGAGGGATTGGAGGGAGGCGCCGGCGGGGGCGAGAGGATTGCCGTTGAGGTCTACGATGGGGGTGACGGAGTCGGCGTTGAAGTTGCGGACGCCGGGGAAGAAGCGGAACTGGCCTTGGCGGGCGGGGGCGGTGAGGACGGTTTGGGTGACGGCGTCGCGGGTGCGTTCGGTTTGCTGTTCGTAGTTGAAGTGGAAGAAGGTTTTGTTCTTTTTGATGGGACCGCCGATGCGGCCGCCGAACTGGTGGCGGAGGAGGATATTGCGAGGGGAGATGGGGTTGCCGGCAGCGTCGGAGCCGCGCTGATTGTTGAACCAGGTATTGGCGTTGAAGGCGGTATTGCGGTGGAATTCGAAGAGGGAGCCGGAGAAGCGGTTGCCGCCGGAGCGGGAGATGAGCTGGATTTGGCCGGAGCCGCGGCCGTACTCGGCGTCGGCGGGGGAGGTGACGACGCGGAACTCTTCGATGCGGTCGACGGTGAAGGTGGAAGTGGTCGAGATGCCGAGGTTGATGCGGTTGTCTTGCACGTTGATGCCATCGACGTTGATGTTGAGGGCTCCGCGGCGGGTGCCGGAGAAGCTTTCGCCGAGGGTGCCGGCTTGGAGGGTGGCGAAGTTGAGGACGTTGCGGGAGACGACGGGGAGGGAGAGGACCTGTTGGCCGCTAACGACGCCGCCGACGGAGGTAGCGCGTTCGGCGATGAGGGTGACGTTGGCGGCGGAAACTTCGACGACTTCGGTGAGGGTGCTGAGGGAGAGTGTGAGATCGATCGAGAGTCGGGCGGCGACGTCGAGTCGGATGTCATTGAGGGCGACGGATTGGAAGCCGCTACGGCTGGCCTGGAGGCGGTAGCGGCCGGAGGGGAGGGCGGGGAAGTTGTAGACGCCGGATTCGTTGGAGGTGGTTTTGGTGGCGACGCCGGTGAGGGTTTCGGTGGCGGTAACGGCGGTGGCGGGGACGGCGGCACCGGAGGAGTCGAGCACGGATCCGGAGATGCTGCCTTGGGTTTGAGCGTAGAGGGAAGGGAGGAGGAGAAGCAGAGTGAGACGAAGCATAGGTTATCTGGCAGTTTACAACAAAGGGTTGCGTTTTAGTATTAGCGTGATACACTTCCATTATCTGCTGTAAAGAGGCTCAAGTATGGATCTCAATAAACTCACTGAAAAATCGCAAGACGCTCTTCGGGCCGCTCAGTCGCTGGCTACGCAGCGCTCCAACTCGCAACTTGAGGTGGAGCATCTTCTCGTGGCGCTGATTGAGCAGGAGGGTGGACTGACCGCCAACCTATTGAAGAAGGCTGGGGTGGCCGTGGATGCCTTCCGGGCTCGGGCCGAGCAAGAGGTTGGCAAGCTGCCGGTGGTGTCGAAGGTCGACCAGGTCTATGTGACCTCGCGGCTGACGAAATTGGCGACCGAGGCCGAAGCAGAAGCGAAGAAGATGAAGGACGACTTCGTTTCGACCGAGCATTTTGTGTTGGCGATGACGGGGGATGGCGGGGCGACCGGCAAGCTGTTCAAAGAGTTTGGGGTTTCGCGGGAGCGTTTGCAAACGGCATTAAAGGACGTCCGCGGGTCGCAGCGGGTGACGACGCAGAATCCGGAGACGACGTACGAATCGTTGGAGAAGTACGGCCGCGATTTGACGCAGATGGCGGCGCAGGGGAAGTTGGACCCGGTGATTGGGCGGGACGAGGAGATTCGGCGGGTGATTCAGGTGTTGAGTCGCCGGACGAAGAACAATCCGGTTTTGATTGGGGAGCCGGGGGTTGGCAAGACGGCGATCGCCGAGGGATTGGCGGCGCGGATTGTGCGGGGGGACGTGCCGGAGGGTTTGAAAGATAAGAAAGTTGTTTCGCTCGATATGGGGGCGCTGATCGCGGGGGCGAAGTTTCGGGGCGAGTTTGAGGAGCGGCTGAAGGCGGTATTGAAGGAAGTCCAGTCGGCGGAGGGGCAGATCATTCTGTTTATCGATGAGCTGCATACAGTGGTGGGGGCGGGGAAGGCGGAGGGCGCGATGGACGCCGGGAATCTGCTGAAGCCGATGTTGGCGCGGGGGGAACTGCATTGCATTGGGGCGACGACGCTGGACGAGTATCGGAAGCACATTGAGAAAGACCCGGCGTTGGAGCGGCGTTTTCAGCCGGTGTTGGTGGACCAGCCGAGCGTGGAGGACACGATTTCGATTCTGCGCGGGTTGCGGGAGCGGTACGAGATACACCACGGGGTACGGATTAAGGACTCGGCGCTGGTTGCGGCGGCGATTCTGTCGAATCGCTATATAACGGATCGGTTTTTGCCGGATAAAGCCATTGACTTGATGGACGAGGCGGCGGCGAAGCTGCGGACGGAGATTGATTCGGTGCCGACGGAGCTGGACGAGGTGCAGCGGCGGGTGATGCAGTTGGAGATTGAGCGGGAGTCCCTCAAAAAAGAGACGGACCCGGGGTCGGTGGATCGGCTGGGGAAGTTAGAGAAAGAGTTGGCGGATTTGAAGAGCGGGTCGGCGTCGTTGCAGGCGCAGTGGCAGAACGAGAAGGCGGCAGTGGATGCGTTGCGGAAGCTGCGAGAGCAGATTGAGCAGGTGAAGGCGCAGATTGAGCGGGCGGAGCGGGAGTACGACATTGAGAAGCTGGCGCGGCTGAAGAACGGCGATTTGGTGGCTTTGCAGAAGC
>JANODS010001276.1:0-2270 GCA_031412835.1 Acidobacteriota bacterium
CGCCTTGAGCGCCGCCGCGCAACAACACAATATGACACAGGTAGAGAACCGGTTAGTAAGTAGTGCGTAGACGGCCCAGACGGAGACTGCCGCGACGGCTAGATCGAGTTGGACTAGGGTCGACTGGACGAATAGAACTGGGTAGAGAGCCGCAACTATAACAACGGTGGAAGCGCGGGCGGGCGAGGCGAAGAGCCGAGCTATTTGGTAAGTTCCGAGTAGGGCTGCCGCGGCAATGAGGGACATGGCGAGTCGCGCGACGATGGGCGAGTTACCGAAGACCTTCCACGCTAGGGCGATATAAGCCATTACGAGGGGCGGATGGCCGGTTTGAGACAGGCCGGGAACGGCGAAAGTGCCGTGCGAATATAGTTGCTGCGCAACGGGAACAAAGTACCCAATTTCGTCCCAGAAGTAAGGGAGCGACAAGAGCGGCAGGTGGATAGCGATGACAAAGGCAACGAGCGACACGTAAGTAACAACGGTGTTCTGTCGCGGTGAAGCAATCACTCCTTAGAGTAGCGTTTTGCGGAGCCAGTCGAGGGACTGGATGACGGCTAGACCGCGGACGCGGTGGCGGTCGCCGAAAAGTTTTAACTGGCGAACGTGGACGCCGGTGGGGGTGGCGAGGCCGCAGTAGACGAGGCCGGATTGGTCGCCTTCGGCGTAGCCGGTTAGGCTGAGGGCGTAGGTCGCGCCAGTGCGTTCCTGGGCTCCCTTAGCCATCGCCAGGGCTACAGGCTCGGAGACGGCGGTGTGTTCGGCCAGGACGGCGGGGTGGACGCCGAGGAGTTGGGTCTTCATCGCGTTGGTGTAGGTCTGGAAGCCTCCGACGTAGTAAGCGCTGCTGCCGGAGGTTTCGGTGACGCGGGCGCCGAGGAGGCCCGCTGTGAGGCTCTCGGCGGTGGCTAGGGTTGCGTTGTGCTTGACAAGCAAGCGACCGACGGACTCTTCTAGGGTCGCTCCGTCGTCGCTGTAGATGCGGTCTCCGAGGAGGGCGACGATGGGGTCGGCGACGGCGGCGAGGAGGGCTTCGGCTTCGGGTTCGGCGTCGGTGCGGGCGCGGAAGTGAATGTGCACGTCGCCGGGGGCGGCGAGGATGGTGGTGACGGGGTTCGTGTATTTCGTATAAACGGGCGCTATGAGAGCGTCGAGGTCGCTTTCTCCTACTCCGGCGACTCGGTACCAGCGGGTTCGAATGACCGAGGGCGGGACTAGAGAGCGCAAGCGGGGGAGGATTTGATCCTGGACCATGGGCTTGAGTTCGCGGGGGGGCCCGGGGAGAAGGGCGACGAACTTTTGGGCCGCAGGGGCGAGCCAGAGGCCGGGGGCGGTGCCGTTGGGGTTGGGGAGGACTTCGGCACCGGCGAGGACGTTGGCTTGCCGACGGTTGTTGTCGCTGGGGGTGCGACCGAATTTGGAGAAGCGGTCTATGACGGCGGCCCAGATTGCGTCGTCGAAGTGCTGGGTGAGGCCGAGGGCGGCGGCGCAGGCGTCGCGGGTGACGTCGTCTTCGGTGGGGCCGAGGCCGCCAGTGAGGATGACGAGATCGGACCGGGAGATCGACGTGCGGATCTGCTCGGTGAGGCTGGAGCGGTCGTCGCCGATGATGGACTTGGCGACGACTTCGATGCCGAGGTCGTTGAGGTGCTGGGTGAGATAGAGGGAGTTGGTATCAACCTTCCCAGGGGTGAGGAGTTCGCTGCCTACGGCTATGATTTCGGCGTTCATGGTTTCTAGGAAAGGATTTGGGGAGGGATACCGACTTCTAGGCGGTAGATGGAGTTGGTGGTGGAGACGATCATGGCTCCGGTGGGGGTGAAGGCGAGGCCAACGATGCCGGGACCGCTGACGAATAAGCTGGCTTCGCGGTCGGGCGTGATGCGGACGACACCACGGCGGCCGGCGTGGGAGGCGGCGACGTAGAGGTTGCCGAGGATGTCGAAGGCGAGACCCTGGGGTCGACCGAGGCCGCGGAAAAAGACTTCGACTTCGCCTTCGCGGGAGATGCGGTGGACGCAGTCGTAGCTGGAGGTGGTGGGGCCGGTGACGTAGAGATAGCCCGCGGGACCGAAGGCGAGGTGGTAGGCGGAGATCGACGGTTCGATGGTGGCGAAGACGTAGATTTGACGGTCGCGGGAGATCTTGAAGATGGTGCCGGAGCGGTCACCGACGTAGAGGTTTTCGTCTTCGTCGAAGGCGAGACCGGTGGCGACGCCCATGCCTTCGACGTAGATGGACATTTCGCCGCGGGGGGAGGCTTCGTAGAC
>JANODS010001277.1:0-1452 GCA_031412835.1 Acidobacteriota bacterium
CCAGGACGATTGGAAAGTCAACCGCCGACTCACCCTCAACTTAGGCCTCCGCTACGATTTTCAACAGAAACCCTACGAACGCAACAACGGCCAAATCAATTTCGATCTCAACACAACCGACCCCGTCTCCGGCTTCCGCGGCCAAACCGTTTTCGCCGGCCTAAACGGCCAGCCCCGAACCTTTCTGAAGGAAGATTACAACGACTTCAGCCCCCGTTTCGGCTTCGCCTGGGACCTTTTCGGCACCGCCAAAACCGTCCTCCGCGGTGGCTACGGAGTCTTCTATCCCCCCGTTTTCTGGCGCAATTTCCTCGGCAATACCCAGCTTTTCACCACCACCTCCACCAACTACGCCGCCCTCGGGCCCGGCCAGCGCGCCTTCCGCTTTGCCCAGGGCTTCCCCTCTGCCCCCCTCGAATCCCCCGGTGCCAAAGCCGGGCCCAGCGCACTCCTCGGCCAAGGCGTCAGCCTCACCGAAGACGATCCCACCACCCCCATCACCCAGCAATGGAACCTCTCGCTCCAGCACGAACTCCGCGGCTGGCTCTTCGATGTCACCTATGCCGGCAACAAAGGCAACCACTTCGTCGCCACTGGCTATAACCTCAACACCCTCGCCCCCGCCGTCCGCCAACAACTCGGTCGCACGCTCCAAGATGTCCTGCCAAATCCCCTCGCCGGCAAAGTCCCCGGAGGCCTCGGCGCCGCCACCATCTCCCGCGAACGCTCGCTCCTCCCTTACCCCTACTATCAGGGCGTTTCCGTCCGCAATCCCCGCTACGGCAACTACCTCTCCCATCAACTCCAAATCAACGTCAAGCGCCGCATGGCGCGCGGCCTCCTCGTCCACTGGGCCTTCACCGGCGGCAAGAAAATGAGCGATGGAGTCTCCGTTCCTGTCGACTTCGGCCCTGTCGAACAGACCAACGAAAACGGCTTCCAAGACAGCCTCACCAATCGCCAGCTCAACAAGTCCGTCGACCCCGCCGACGTCTCCCAACGCAGCGTCATCAGCCTCCTCTACGAACTCCCGTTCGGCCGCGGCAAGCTCTTGAACCCCGCCAACGCCTTCCTCACCAAAGTCGTCAGCGGCTGGCAAGGCAACATGATCAACGTCATGCAGACCGGCGTCCCCCTCACCGTCCGTGGTGCCAATAACTTCGCCGCCGACCGCCCCATCTCCTCCTGTCATAGCGCCTAGCTCGACAACACCACCCGGTCCAACTGGTTCCGCTCCGACGTCTTCGTCATCCCGCCCGAGTACGAGCTCGGCAACGTCGGCCGCACTACTCCCGACGTCCGCCACCCCGGAGCCATCAACTTCGACATCTCCCTGTTGAAGTCGACAGCTTTTGCGGAACGCTTCCGCCTGGAGTTCCGCGCCGAGGCCTTCAACATCGCCAACCACGTCAACCTCGGCCTCGCCGACGACAACTTCGTCCCCGGCACCGA
>JANODS010001278.1:0-4090 GCA_031412835.1 Acidobacteriota bacterium
GGCGCGGGGGACCCATTGAATCTGCCCGCTGAACGTTTGATTGAAACTGGCAACGGCATCGGCGGCGAAGGCGGCGTTGGTGATGACGTAGGGGATGCGAACGATGTTCGTTACGGCGTCGCGGGGCCATAAACCGCCGGGGTATTGAATCGCCAAGCCTTGGCGCTCGCGGCCAGGCTTGCCGGACGCCGTGGGGCGGGAAGGCAGGATGTCGCCATCGAAGCTGAGCGGCAGGGGAGGCTCGTAGTGGCTGAGAATGCCGACGAAGGCGGATTGCACGGCGCCATCGGCATCGACGGCGGTGAGCGTGAGGCCCGAGTAGCCGGGCGGGACGGGGATACTGCCGGTGGAGAACTTCCCATCGGCAATCGGCACGTCGCCGCGAGCTCCGCGGCTATCGGTCCACCATAGCCGCGCGGCGGCAACGTCTCCGGTCAGGGAGATCGTTGGTTCGGAGGTGACCATTAGCCCGTTCTGGGGGGATCCGTCGACGCGGATTTCTACGGCTGCCGCCGGAAGGGCAAGCAGTGCGAGGAACAGGATGGGGGAGAGGTACCGCAAGCTACTTCAGGATACTAAGAAGTGTAATCAGTTCGCGTTAACTCTCTCCCAACCGAAGGGATACAACCGTTTTATTTTAGGCGGTACGGAGGAACAGTTTCAGTTCGCGCATAGCCTGCCGAGTACGGTGCGAGTTTTCGATGAAGCTGAAGCGGACATGGCCTTCGCCGAGGGGGCCGAAACCGATTCCCGGGCTGACGGCGATGAGCGCTTTCTCCATTAAAAGCTTGGCGAACTCGAGGGAACCGAGGTGGCGGAACTTTTCTGGGATCGGGGCCCAGAGGAACATGCTGCCTTGCGGCTTCTCGCAGGGCCAACCGGCCGCGGCCATTCCTTCCAGTAAAACGTCGCGGCGTTCCTGGTACATGTCCCGGATTTCGGTAGTACTTTCTTCGCATTCGCGGAGGGCGATGATGCTGGCAATTTGGATGGGCTGGAAGGTGCCGTAATCGAGGTAGCTCTTTATCCGGCTGAGGGCGTAGATCATCCGCTTGTTGCCGAGGCAATAGCCAACGCGCCAGCCGGCCATGTTGTAGCTCTTGGACATCGAGAAGATTTCGACGGCGATATCCTTGGCGCCGGGGACTTCGAGGATGCTGGGCGGCTTGTAGCCGTCGAAGCCGAGGTCGGCGTAGGCGAAATCGTGAACGATGAGGGAGCCGTTGAGCTGGGCCATCCGGACGATCTCCTTCATAAAGTTGAGATCGACGCAGGTGGTGGTGGGGTTGTGGGGGAAGCTGATCAGCAGGACTTTAGGCTTCAGGACGCCCTTGGCATAGATGTCTTCGAGGCCCTGGAGGAAGGTCTCCGGGTTCGGCATGGGCAGCATGCAGGCTTCGCCTTCGGCCATGATGACGCCGTACTGATGAATCGGGTAAGCCGGGTTCGGCGAGACGACGACATCGCCGGGGGCGATGATGGCGAAGAGGAGATGGGCGAGGGCGTCCTTCGCGCCGATGGTGACGATGGCCTCGGTTTCGGGATCGAGTTCGACGCCGTAGTTGCGCTGGTAGCGTTTGACGATTTCCAGGCGCAGTTGCGGGATGCCGCGGGACATCGAATACCGATGGTTTTTCGACTGCTGCGCGGCTTCGCAAAGTTTATCGATGACCACCTGCGGGGTGGCGCCATCGGGATTTCCCATACCGAAATCCACCACATCTTTGCCTGCTGCCCGCATTTTTGCCTTCATCTCGTTGATGACGGCGAAGACGTACGGAGGCAGCTTCGCGATGCGATAAAACTGATCGGGATCAGACATGACAGGTATTCCTTTTTTGTTTTGGAGGGCGGACGGGGTTGAGCGAGGGGGCGGGGCAGGAAGTAATCGCCCTTAGGCGACTACTTCCTCCGGTGCGAGTGCTTCTTTGTATTTGCACTCGGCGTTTGGACATTGGGCGAATGCCCCGGCTTTGAGGAACTTCTCAATGAGGTAAGGATTGTTACAATCCGGGCAGGCTTTCGACACAGGTTTGCCCCAGGCCACGAAGTCGCATTCCGGATAGCGGTTACAGCCATAGAACGTCTTGCCCTTCTTCGAACGGCGTTCGATGATATCGCCGGTCTTACAAGTGGGACAGATGACGCCGACCGTCTTCTGCTTTACATACTTACAGGTGGGGTAGTTCGAACAGGCGACGAACTCGCCGAAGCGACCGAATTTCTTCACCAGATTTTTCGAACAGGTCGGGCAAATCTCGTCGAGCGGAACATCGGCTTGCTTGGCGGCTTGGCCGATCTGCTTGGTCGTTTTGCAATCGGGATAGCCGGAACAGGCGTAGAACTGACCGAAGCGGCCTTTCTTGAGCACCATGCCGCGACCGCAGTTCGGGCAATACTCTTCCTCGCCCTGTTCGCCCATCTCTTCCGGTTGCGCGGAAGGCAGTTCGCGGGTGTTCGAGCATTCCGGGTAGCCGGTGCACGCGATGAAGCTGCCGTGGCGGCCCCACTTGATGACCATCGGCTTGCCGCATTTCTCACAGATGAAGTCAGTGGGCTTCTCCATCCGCTTGATATCGGTCATCTGCGTGGCGGCGCGTTCGAGGTCGACGGCGAAGCGTTCGTAGAACGAGCCCATGGCCGTGCGCCAGTCCACTTTCCCTTCTTCGATTTCGTCGAGTTCTTCTTCCATCCGCGCGGTATAGCGCAGGTCGAAGATATCGCCGAATGACTCAGTTAGTAAGTCTGTAACAACCGTGCCTAACTCGGTCGGGTAGAACTTACCACCCTCTTTCTTGACGTACTCCCGTTCCTGAATCGTCGACAGGATGGAAGCGTAAGTGGACGGACGGCCGACGCCTTTGGCTTCGAGTTCCTTAACCAGCGTCGCTTCGTTGAAGCGGGGCGGCGGTTCGGTGAAGTGCTGTTCGGGGTCGAGCGACTTAAACTTCAGCTCTTCGCCCTGGGTGACCAGCGGCAGTTTCAGCTTCAGCTCGTCGTCGTCTTCGTCCTTGGCGTCCTTGCCTTCCTCGTAGACAGCCAGAAAGCCGTCAAACTTCGGGACAGACCCGGTGGCGCGGAAGACGTATTCGGTTTTCGATATCCCCTTGGCCAGGACGTCGATGGTGGTTTGGTCGAAGACAGCGCTCGTCATCTGCGAGGCGACGAAGCGCATCCAGATGAGGCGGTATAGCTTGAGTTCGTCTTCCTGCAGGAATGGAGCGAGGGAATCGGGAGTCCGCATCGACGCCGTGGGCCGGATGGCTTCGTGGGCGTCTTGCGCGTCCTTCTTCCCCTTATAAACATTCGGCTTTTCGGGCAGGTACGGCGCACCGTAGCGTTCGCCCACGAACTGGCGAACATCGGCAAGGGCGTCGTCCGAGACACGCACCGAATCGGTACGCATATAAGTGATGAGACCGATGGAGCCTTCGGCCCCGAGTTCGACGCCTTCGTACAGGCGCTGGGCGATGATCATCGAGCGTTTGACCGAGAAGCGGAGCTTGCGGGCGGCTTCCTGTTGCAGCGTCGAGGTGATGAACGGCGGCACGGGGTTGCGCCGCTTTTCTTTGGTCCCGACGGCCTGCACGGAGTAAGCGCGGTCGGCGAGATCCTTCACGATCTGCTGCGAGCGTTCCTCGTTCTCGATGGCCTGATTCTCGCCGTTGATCTTGGCGAGGCGGGCTTTCAAGACCGGTGCTTTTTTGGCGTTGAGGGCGACGTCGATGGTCCAATACTCTTCTTTGAGGAAGGCTTGGATCTCGCGTTCGCGGTCTACGATCAGCCGCAGCGCCACGGTCTGGACCCGTCCGGCGGAGAGGCCGCGACGGACTTTATCCCAGAGGAGCGGGGAGATTTTGTAACCGACAAGACGGTCGAGCACTCGCCGCGCTTGTTGGGCGTCGACGAGGTTGGTGTTCACCTGCAGGGGATTTTCGAAAGCCTTCCGAACTGCGCTGGCGGTGATTTCGTTGAACATCACCCGGAAGATTTTCGGGCCGTCGGCCTTTTTCGAGGCGAGTTCTTCCTGCAAGTGGTAGCAAATGGCTTCGCCTTCCCGGTCAGGGTCGGCTGCGAGGTAGATGGCATC
>JANODS010001279.1:0-2070 GCA_031412835.1 Acidobacteriota bacterium
CATCATCGGCACCGGATCCCTTCCCGTATCCGCCATCCGTCCGGCGAAGACACTTACATAAGCCGGTGCACCACCCGCCAATGCAAAGCAAACGTCCCGCACCTGCCCCAGTGTCATCAACGCGGTAACATTCAACTTTACCCCCGCCTTCGAAAGCCGCGAAACCAAATCATAAGTTGGCTCCCCCAGCGTATTGGTCACCGGAATCTTCACATACACATTCTCGCCCCACGTCGCGATCGAGCGCGCCTGACGTTCCATATCGCCCATGTCATCCGCAAAGACTTCCAGCGACAGGGGCCGATCCGGAATACTCGCAATGATGTCCCGCGAAAACGCTTCGTAATCGGTGATCCCAGCCTTCCGCATCAACGTCGGGTTGGTCGTGAAGCCAGTGATGTACGGGCTCTGGTAGAGCTTCATCATCGCTGCCTTATCCGCGCCATCGGCGAAGATCTTTACCCTCAACTCAGAAACAGATTTCATCGCAAAATTACTCCGTTGTAGTATAGCAATCCAGAATCCAATCCACCGCTTCGGCCAGCGACCCAACGGTCGCATCTGGCGGATTCGTCGGTCCCCGTTCGGCATATTGACAGTCCAACAGGATCGTCCGGCACCCCGCCGCCGCCCCCGCGTCCACATCCCGCCAACGGTCACCCACCATGAAGCTGGCCGCCAACTCGACGCCATGCCGCTCCGCCCCGATCCGCAGCAGCCCCGGCTTCGGCTTCCGACACGGGCAATCGTCTCGATCATCGTGGTAGCAAACGATGAAATCATCCACCGGCAGCACCCCCGCCATCATCTCGTGCATCGCCTCAACTGCGGCCTGCGTCTGCTTCCCCCGCGCCACGTCCGGCTGATTCGTCACCACCAAGAGCAACAACCCCGCATCCCGCAAGCGACCTAGCGCTTCCGCCGCCCCCGGCGTGATCTCCATCTCCTCCGCCGACGCCGGCGGATACGGTCGACCCTCTCGGACAATTGCCCGATTCAACACGCCGTCCCGATCAAGAAACACGGCCGACTTCAGCGGATCGACTCCCATTTTGTCTGCACCTGCTTCAAGTCTGGATGCGACACGAACAGATGCCAAACCACAGCCTGAAAGGCCTCGGCGTGCGGCGTGACGTTCACCGGGTTGACCGTCGGGATCAGGATGGCGCTATCGGCCACCTGCGCAGTATATCCCCCATCCCGTCCGACAATCCCGATTACCGATGCACCCACGCTCTTGCCATAACGCACCGCCGACACCAGATTTGGGCTAACATTCAGCTCCAAATTGCCGCCACCCACCGAGAGAATCAACAGCGTGTCCTTCTCGTTGCACTTCGACGTCGCCAGCCACGCAGAGAAAACCGTCTCCCAGCCTTCGTCATTCGTCCTTGCCGTCAACTCGCTCACGTTGTCCGTCGGAGCATAGGTCTCAATCCCGACGATCTTTCGAAAGTCATTCACAGCGTGCGACGCGTTAGCCGCGCTACCACCGACGCCGAGAATAAACAGCCGACCCCCCCGGTCCCGCGTCGCCCGCAGAATCGACACGGCTTTATCGATCGCCGCATGGTCAAGCTTCTGGATAATCTCGATCGCCTCTAACAAAAATTGTTGCGTAAAACTCATTTAGTTTCTCTTTCGATATACTCTGCTGTCTCTCGAATGCCTTCCGGTGTGCCGATCTCATAGAATCGTTCCGAAACCTCGAATGCCGCTAACTGTCCGGCCCGCAGTACGTCCTGAAAAACGGTCGCCAAGTCCAGTGTCTCGCCGGTCGGATACGGAGTGAAGGCCGACGCCCGAAACACGCCGAGGCCATAATCGATATGCCGCATCGCCGTCGTTCGTTCACGCTTGTCGTACCGCACAATCCGCCCGTCCGCGAACTCTACGTTCGACGTATCAAACAGCCCATCGTTCTGATAAACCGTCATCAACGCTTGCAGGCCGCCGTCCAAAAACGCCGCCTGCACGGCTCCAAAATCACAAGGCAAATACGAGTCGCCGTATAGTGTCAAAAACGATTCGCCCAGATACGGCAGCGCGTTGCGAATCGCCCCCCCTGTG
>JANODS010001280.1:0-2175 GCA_031412835.1 Acidobacteriota bacterium
CCCGCTATCGGAAAGGGGGCACCCGTCCCCTTCCATGGCTTCGTGCGCGACATGCCTTGGCAAACCACCCTGCAATCGAAGGACGCCGTAACCGTCACCGTTTCTGACAGTCCCACGACCCGCCAGACCTACCCCTACGGCTTCACGCTGCAAGCCAACTACCGCGCCGTCGGCAAGCAACTCATCATCCGCTTCACCGCCACCGCCGCCCCCGCCAACACGGTCACCATGCCCTTCGCCGTCGGAAACCACATCTCCTTTCGCACGCCCCTGCTTCCCGGCGGACCCGCCGACGCCTTGACGCTCCGCACCCCGTCCACCGTCGAATACAAGAAGCTAGATGGCTCCCCCACGGGCGAAAAAGTACCCCGCTCCCTTGCCCAGCCGGTAGCGCTCAAAGACTTCGACGCCCGCGTCGCCGTCTCCCTCGGCGGGTACGCCGCCGACCCGTATGCGGAACTCCGCGACCCCGGCGGACTCGCCGTCCGAATCTCCCATACGGCCACCTCCATCCCGTCCGAACCCGTCGTCCGCTTCAACATGTGGGGCGATCCAACCAAGGGCTACTTCTGCCCGGAGCCCATTGTGGGGCTCCAGGACGGCCACCGACTGCAACAAGGTCTGGTCCGTGTGGCACCGGGGAAAACCTGGGAGTGGGTCATCACCATAGAGTTCGTAAACTAGGAGTAAATGAAGCCAATTACCGCCGTTGCCGAGTCGCTGGGAATCCCAGCCGAGTTCCTCCATTCCTACGGGCCCCACATGGCCAAAGTGCAGTTGGGGCTCCTCGAAAAGCTCCCGCCGCGTCGCGGGAAATTGGTCCTCGTCACCGGCATCACCCCGACCATCCACGGGGAAGGTAAGACCGTCACCACCATCGGCCTCACCCAGGCGCTGGCCCACATCGGGAAGAAGGCGGTCGCCACCCTGCGCCAACCCTCGCTCGGCCCCGTATTCGGACAGAAGGGCGGAGCCACCGGCGGCGGCCTGTCGCAGGTCGTGCCGCACGACCGGATCAATGTCCACTTCACCGGCGACTTTCACGCCGTCGCCGCCGCCCAGAATACCCTCGCAGCCTTGATCGACTCGTTCCAACACCACGGCCGTCTCAACATTGACCCGCTCACAATCGACTGGCCCCGCGCTCTCGACGTGAACGACCGGTCGCTGCGCTCCGTCATCACCGGCCTCGGTGGACGCTCAAATGGTACCCCCCGCGAGACCGGATTCGTCATCACCGCCGCCTGCGAGATGATGGCCATCCTGGCGCTGGCCGACTCCCTCGAAGACCTCCGGACCCGCATCGGAAACATCGTGATCGGCACCGCGCGAGTTAGCGATATGGGCATTACTGGATCCCTGGTCATGCTGCTGGCCGACGCGCTCCATCCGAACCTCGTGCAGACTACGGACGGCACGCCCGCGTTCGTCCACGCCGGCCCGTTTGCGAACATCGCCCATGGCACGGCCAGCGTCGCCTCCATCCGCATGGCCCTCGGCCTCGCCGACTTCGTCGTCAACGAAACCGGCTTCGCCGCCGACCTCGGAGCTGAAAAGTTCTTCGACATCGTCATGCCCTCCTCCGGCCTCCGGCCCGACGTGGCCGTTATGGTCGCGACCGCGCGCGCCGTCGCCGCGAATGGCCTCGATAACCTGGCCCGCCACGTCGAAAACGTGCGCTTGTTTGGAGTGCCCGTCGTCGTCACCATCAATCGCTTCCCCACCGATACGGACGCTGAGCTGGAGCAGTTGCGCGACTACTGCACCGATACTCTCGGCGTCGCCTGTGCCGTCAGCGATCTCTACGGCCGGGGCGGAGCCGGAGGTGTCGAACTCGCCGAAAAGGTCGCCGCTAGCTCCGGTGGCTCCGCCGTCTCGCTCTACCCGCCAGTGATGGAACTGACCGAAAAGATCCGCACCGTGGCCACCCGGATCTACCGCGCCGACAAAGTTACCATCGACGCCGGTGCCGCCAAGAAACTCGCGAAGCTCCAAGCCGCCGGGTTCGGCCATCTGCCCATCTGCATGGCCAAAACGCAGTACTCGTTCTCCGATAACCCCAAGCTCGTCGGTGCACCAGAGGGCTTCGAGTTCACCGTCAGCGATGCCTACCTCCGCGGCGGCGCGGGCTTCGTCACCGCCGTCGCCGGCAGCATGTCCCTCATGCCCGGACTC
>JANODS010001281.1:0-1699 GCA_031412835.1 Acidobacteriota bacterium
GGCACGGGCGGGGTGCTGTTGCTGCGGTGGTATTGGTGGCGAATCAACGCATGGAGCGAAGTGGTGGCGATGGGGACGGCGTTCGTGGTTTCGGTGCTGTTGCAGACGATGGCGGGTTTGGATTCCGATGATCCACGACAGTTCGCTTACCTGATGATGATTACGGTGGGCGTGACGACGGCGGCTTGGCTCGCGGCTACTTTCCTGACGGCACCGGAGAGCAACGAGACGTTGGTCGCGTTTTATCGACGCACGCGGCCGTCTCGCAACGGATGGGGGCCGATCGCGAAGCTGGCCCCGGACGTGAAGCCGGCGGGCGACGGGCTGAATAACTTACTTTGCTGGGTGTGCGGGTGCGTTCTGATTTACGGTTCGCTGTTCGGAATTGGCAAGATTATCTTCCAGGAAACGGCGCTGGGAATCGGAATGTTGGCCGTGGCGGCGCTGGCTGGGTTCGTCATCTACTGGGACCTGTCGCGCAGAGGGTGGGCCAGCATTGTAGACTGAGGCGGATGATTACCCGTCGAACTTTGCTCGCTGGCCTGGCCGCGCCGAAGAAGCCGAATTTTCTGTTCCTGATTGCTGATGACCACGCCGCCTATGTAATGGGCTGCGACGGGAATCGGCAGTCGAGCACGCCGAATATCGACCGGCTGGCGAGCGAAGGGGTTCGATTTGCGAAGCACTATTGCAATCAACCTGTCTGTACGCCGTCTCGGCAGAGTCTGCTGACGGGGTTGATGCCGTCGGCGGTCGGGGTGACGGTGCTGAAGACTTCGCTGGATCCAGAGAAACCGAATCTGGCCAAGCAGTTCAAGCAGGCGGGTTATCAGACAGCGGTGTTCGGCAAGATGCATTTGAACCGGACGTCCGCGCCGGGCCTGTATGGGTTCGACACGATGATGACCGAGGCGGACATCAACAAGGCATGGAATGGGAGCCCGGTGCAGCGGAAGGTGGAAGGGAAGACGAAGCCGGCGTGGCGGCCGTTTCGCGATCCGGCGCGGGTCTGGCTGAACGCTGAGAAACTGCCGTTTCCGCGCTACTACGAAGAGATGCGCGGGACGTTTACCGCGCGGCAGGCGGTGGGTTGGCTCGAAAAGCACAAGGACGACCCGTTCGCGTTGTGGGTGAGCTTTCCAGAGCCACATTCGCCCTACGACTTTCCCGTCGATATGGCCGCCCAGTTTCCAGCGGCGACGTTCACGGCACCGAAGGTGGGGCCGGAGGACGCGGGGCAGATTCCCTTGATTTTTCGGGATCTGAGCGTCGAAGAGAAGCAGGGGATTCAGGCGGCGTATTACACGTCCGTCGCGATGCTCGACCGAAACATTGGCGACGTGTTGGACGCGCTGCGGCGGTTGAATCTGGAGCAGGATACGTTCGTGGTTTACCTGGCCGATCATGGCTACTGCGTGGGCCAGCATGGACGGTTTGAAAAGCACTGCGGGTATGAGCCGGCACTGCGGGTGCCGTTGGTGATTCGCTATCCGGGGAGGGTGCGGAAGGGGGCGGTGGTGGAAGTGTTGACCGAGCATATCGATGTGACGGCGACGATCACGGACATGATGGGAATTGGGGCGCTGCCGGGCCAGCACGGGCAGAGCTTGCGACCGTTTCTCGAAGGCAAGAAGGCACCGGGGCGGACGCACGTCTTCAGTCAATACCTCGAAAACGAAGAGGTGTTCGTGAGCAGCGG
>JANODS010001282.1:0-2429 GCA_031412835.1 Acidobacteriota bacterium
GCCCAAAGCGCGAATGAGCAATGAAATGGGTGTTTGGGTATTCAATGGCGAAGCCACTCAAATATGGTTGCCGGACCGGCTGGACCAACAGCCTGGGCTACGGGTCAAGATTACGAGCCCGGGTGCGAAGAGTCGGGCTGAATCGGTCGTCTAGCGGGCCGTTGTGCGGAGGAGTTCAGCCAGGTAGCCTCCCCAGACGGAGGGCTGGGAATGGGTGCCGTGGCCACGGGTCTTGTCGCTCGTCGGGATCAGGATGTAACGCCCTCGCTTCACCCGCTTGATCTCGCGTTCAAGTATGCCTAGCTCGGGCGGATTGACTAAGTCGTCCGCCGAATTGACAGCAAAAAGCGGGGCTTTGATCTTCTCCAAGTGCGGGGACGGATTGTAATCGGCCGAGCATTCAAAGGTGTACAACATGTCGTTGGGATCCCGCGGGGACGGGGCTCGAAAACGGGTTTCGAAAGCTTGGTCAGCTTGGTCGCGCGTAGGATTCTGCTTGAGAAGTTGCAGCGGGCTCGACGTCATCATGAACAACGCAAACTCTGCGCCGAGCATGCCGTGGAGCGGCTTCGAATAGGCCCCATCATTGAAATCGGGGTCGGAGCGGATGGACTGAATGATCATCTTTCGCAACATTCGGTTGCGTCCGGCGATCTCCACGGGAGCGGAGGCGAGCGGCATCAGCGCATCCATGAAATCGGGATAGAGGTAACCCCACATCCAGGTATGCATCGCCCCCATGGAGGTGCCCATGACGAGACGTAAGTGGTCCACGCCGAGCTTCTCAGTGACCAGCTTATGTTGAAGACGAACCATGTCCTCGTAGCGGTAGTTGGGGAACTGGAGACGGAGACCGTCACTCGGTTTGCTCGATTGGCCGTGGCCGATCGAGTCGGGGAGAATGATGAAGTAGCGCGAGGCATCCAGAAGACCGCCGGGCTTGAAAAGGACATCCGCGAAAGTGGCGGAAAGGAAACTCCGGCCGGTACCCCCGGTGCCGTGCATGATGATTACGGCGTTGCGGACGGTGCCCCGGGCGTCCCTAACGGGGGTGCCGAGGGTGGTGTAGTGAAGGCGCAGTTCGGGCAGCGTTTGGCCGGAAACGAACTTGTAGTCGCGGAGAAGGTAATCGCCTTCGACGGGATCGGGGTAGTTGGCGCCAAAGGCGGAGACACAGAGGAGCAGGGCAAAGGGGACGTGGGTCGAACGCATTTCCAGCAGGGTACCATGATGCCTCTAGCGCCAATCGGCGGTCAATAGGAGATAGAGCGCGGGCATCAGCAGGGCACCGTTCAACAGGTGGGCCAGCGCGGAAAACGGTGCCATGGCTTCGCCCATATTTGTAGCTCCTTTCGCAGCGCGAGCGAGATAGAAACCGTAGGTAGCCACCAACGTGGGTAGGGCTAGCGAAAGCGTATTGCAGATCGGTGCTCTCATGCCCGATAGGGCGGCGCCGGCGGGCCAATTCGATCACCAGTGGGTGGGCGCGCTTACGCCTTTTTTAGGGCCGGGGCGCGACTCGGGTTTCGGCGCTGTAACATCACTCCGTATCGGCCACCGACCGGTTAGCGGGTGGGTAGATGGGTCAAATCGTCCGACTGGATGGTGGGGGCCCACATCGTTTCGATGTGTTCGACGACCAATTCCGTGCCGCGGGTGTGGCTGACGAAAGGGCGGGTGCGAGGATCGTACATCGCGTCCGTTAAGTCGCGGGCGAGGACGACTTCGAAGCCCAGGCGGGTCATCTGGCGGGCGCCGAAGCCACGGTTCAAGATACAGATATTCGTGTGAACACCCATCAGAACGATCTTATCGATGCCTTCCTGCTTACAGAAATTGAATATCTCCTGGCCGCTCTCACTTACTCCGTCGTAACCCACGATGTCGAGGGAGGGGTGCTCGCGGGTCCAGGGGTAGGGCGGGCCGGTCTCTTTCTTGAGGATCGGATCGTCGCAGCCGCCAGCGGAGTCGTCGATGGGGAATTCGCGCTCTTCCAAGGGGACGCGCGGACAACGGTTGAGGATGGGAAAGGGCGAGGCGACCGTGGGGGCGAGCTTCATCCGTTCGCGGAAGGGCGTGCCTTCGTAGAACTTCATGGTGTCGCTGGGGGCATGGATGATCATCACGCCGAGGCTACGGGCGGCACTGACGACGTGGTTCATGCGGGGAGCCATTGCGGCGACGCGCTGCGCGGAGAGGCCACAGGTGTGCGCGTCCCACATGTCACAGATGATGATGGCGGTGCGGGCGACGGGCCATTGCAGAGTCTTTTCTGTGGGGCCGCCACCCTTCGTTCGGCGGCGGGCCCGCAAGCTCAAGGTGCCGGGGACCTTGGGGCGATTGGGCAGGGACGGGGCGGCCGTCAGCAGCATGGCCGCGGGCAGCGCGAAAAGGAAGGAGCGGCGGTCGGAGAGTTTCATATTGTTTTT
>JANODS010001283.1:0-3460 GCA_031412835.1 Acidobacteriota bacterium
GTCGATCACGCTGATGCTCGAAGGGGTGAGCACGCCGGTGATGGACATCGCCGATGCGAAGATCACGGATGGCTATCACAACCTTTCGCACCACGGGAAGTCGGAGGAGAAGCGCGGGCAGTTGAAGGTGATCGACCAGTGGCACATGAAGATGCTGGGGCATCTGCTGACGAGCCTGAAGGCCGTACGCGAAGGGGAAGACTCGTTGCTGGATCGGACGATGGTGCTGTACGGGTCCAACTTCGGGGACGCCAACGCCCATACCTGTTTCAACATGCCGATGATCCTGGCGGGGGGCGGATTCAAGCATGGTCAGCACTTGGCGTTTGACCGGAAGAACAACTACCCCCTGCCGAACCTGTATGTTTCGATGCTGCAACGGATGGGGATTGAGACGGACCGCTTTGCCTCTTCGACCGGCACGATGCGGGGCCTGGAGCTCGCGTAGATGACCGTCCGTCTAGCCGCGCTGTTGAGCGTTGCGGCGCTGGCATGGGGGGCTCCGCCGGACCGGGCTTTCCTGCAGAAGCACTGCGCCATGTGCCACAACGCGACTGTGAAGCAGGGCGGCTTGGACTTGACTCAACCGGTTGGCTTTGCGCGGTTGGTGAAGGTTCACGATCGGCTTAAGGCGGGGGAGATGCCGCCGAAACAGATGTCGAAGCGGCCGGACGCGGCAGCGACAAGATCATTTCTCGACGGGCTGGCGGCGGAGTTGCAGGGGCAAGAGTTGAGCGACAGCCGGGCGCTCGACCGGCGGCTGAATCGGGCGGAGTACGAGAACGCGCTCCGCGATCTCTTCCAGGCTCCGTGGCTCCAGATTAAGGGGCAGTTTCCGGAAGACGGTGCGGCGCTGGACATTTCGCATGTCCATTTGGCGCGCTACCTGTCGGCGGCGGACTACGCCATCCGCCAGGTGATGAGCGTGCAGAAGGCGCAACCGCCGACCAAGACGACCCGCTACTACGCTCGCGATCAGAAGGAGCTGACGAACAAGATCAACCATTCGAACCAGCGGGGCGACCGGCAGGCCTATCCGATTCTGGGGTGGAAGGGGCAACCGGAGATTTACAACAAGACGGCACCGTTTTCGGATCCGGCGACGCGCGAGCAGGAGGCGATGGCCTGGGTTTCGAGCAACTATGTGACGGGCTTCCGGTATAGCTGGGACGGCTTTCGGGCACCGGTGGCGGGCCGCTACAAGGTGCGCTTCAGCGGGTATTCGATTTGGGTGGCACCACTCGAAGGCGACCGGAAGCACCTGCCGGATTTTGAGAAAGTGACGACGGGGCGGCGGTATGAGCCGGTGACCGTCTATACGCGGAACGGGGTGATGAATCGCCGGGTGGGCGAGTTCGATTTGACGCCGGAGCCGCGGGTTCACGACGTTGGCGAGGTATGGCTGGTGGCAGGCGAGACGTTGGTGCCCGACGCTTCGCGGCTCTATCGCTCGCGCCCGAACAACTTCCGCAATCCGTTGATGGAGGCCGATGGCGCGCCGGGGGTAGCGTTCCGATGGATGGAGGTGGAAGGGCCTCTCTATGACCAGACCACGACGGCTGGCTACCGACTGCTGTTTGGCGATCTACCGTTGCGGGAGGACCCGGAACCGCTGTTGAGGAACTTCCTGAAGCAGGCGTACCGGAGGCCGGTTGCCGAAGCGGACGTGAAGCGATTCCTGGACTTGATCGCAGGGCAGCGGGCGAAGGGCGTGTCGTTTGTGGAGGCGATGATCACGGGCTATACGGCGGTGCTGGCGTCGCCTGGATTCGTATTCGTGAGTGAGAAGGCAGGCCCGCTGGACGACTATGGGCTGGCGACGCGGCTAGCGCTGTTCCTATCGAACTCTTTGCCGGACGAGACGCTCCGCGGTCGGGCGGCGCGGGGAGAGTTGAGTCGGCCTGACGTATTGCGGGCAGAGACTGAGCGGCTTTTGGGTCAGGGTAGCTCCCGGCGCTTCGTCGATGCGTTTCTCGACTACTGGCTGGATCTGCGGAAAATTGAGGATTCGACGCCCTCGGTCAGCCTGTACAACGACTACTATCTGGACGATGCCTTAACCGAGGCGTCGATGGCCGAGAGCCAGCTTTTCTTTGCGGATATGGTGAAGCGGAACCTGGCGGCCCGGTCAGTGGTGAACTCGGATTTCACCTTTTTGAACGACCGGCTGGCGGCGCACTACGGGATCCCCGGCGTGACCGGGATCGCCATGCGGCGAGTGGCGATTCCGCCGGATAGCCCGCGCGGCGGATTCATGACCCACGCGAGTATCTTGAAGCTGACGGCCAACGGGACGACGACCTCGCCGGTGCTGCGGGGCAAGTGGATCATGGAGCGGATACTGGGCTATGAGATCCCGCCTCCGCCGCCGGTGGCCGCCGTGGAGCCGGACATTCGGGGGGCGGTGACGATCCGGCAACAGCTCGACAAGCATCGTGCCGACCAGAGCTGCGCGGCGTGCCACGACAAGATCGACCCGGCGGGGTTTGCCCTGGAGAGCTTCGACATTATGGGTGGTTGGCGGGATCGATACCGGGCGGTGGATGAGAAGGTAGCGCCGGAGAAGGGGCGCGGCAAGAACGGCCAGCCGTTTGAGTTTCACTATGCGCTGCCGGTGGATTCCAGTGGCGTGCTGCCGGATGGCCGGGCGTTCAAAGACATCCGCGATTTTAAGCGGCTACTGCGGAGCGAGGACGAGACGATTGCTCGAAACTTGGCCCGGCAACTGACCGTGTTCGCGACCGGCGCGCCGGTGCGATTTAGTGACCGGCCGAAGATTGAGGAGATGCTGAGCCGGACGAAGGCGCAGGGTTACGGGCTGCGGAGCTTGATCCATGAGGTGGTGCAAAGCGAGCTATTTCGGAACAAGTAAGGCTCAGCCGTCGAGGCCGATCATGTGGCCGTCGGGGCCGATGTCGAGGTGGAGCGCGGCCGGGGTTTTGCCGAGTCCGGGCATGAGGGACATGCTGCCCGCGACGGCGGTGACGAAGCCCGCGCCGCCGCGGAGGTAAGCATCGCTGACGGTGAACTCGAAGCCCTCTGGTGCACCGACGAGCTTGGGGTTATCGGAGAACGAGTACTGCGTCTTGGCCATGCAGATGGGCAGATGGCCGAATCCGGCGGCTTGGAGCTTCGCGAGTTTCTTGGCGGCACCGGCGTCGATGGTAACTTTGCCCGCGCGGTAGATCCGGGTGGCCACGGTGCGGATCTTTTCGGTCAGTTCCATCTCTGGCGGGTAGAGCGAGACGGCGGAGCCACCAAGAAACTCACGAAGCTCCAAGCCGCCGGGTTCGGCCATCTGCCCATCTGCATGGCCAAGACGCAGTACTCGTTCTCCGATAACCCCAAGCTCGTCGGTGCACCAGAGGGCTTCGAGTTCACCGTCAGCGATGCCTACCTCCGCGGCGGCGCGGGCTTCGTCACCGCCGTCGCCGGCAGCATGTCCCTCATGCCCGGACTC
>JANODS010001284.1:0-1624 GCA_031412835.1 Acidobacteriota bacterium
TTTTAGGTAGTCGGATGCATCCATGTACTAGTTTTTTACCTCTGGTGCGCGATTCCGGCGCCTTCGATGCTCGAGGAGAATTTGAACGCCATTAGTAGAATGGCGGCGGCGGGGAATTTGTTTCAGGCCATCGCGTCGGAAGTATTTGGTGGGTTCTACGAATCCGGTAACGGCGGGCGGGTGACTTGGCTGACGCGGGTGGACCAGATGGGTCGGGATGGATTGGGGAGGGCGCGAAGCGCATCCCCGGGAGAAAATGATGGGAATCCTGGAGAAGGCGATTTGGAGCCATCCACGGGGCGGCTTTAAAGCTTGACGCGGAAGTGGTAGGCGGTGATGGTGAGGTGCTCGCGGAAGTAGAAGCGGTGGGCTTGCTCCCGTTGTACTCCCGAGTCCAAGTGGAGTTCTCCGCAGCCGCCGGCAGTGGCTTGCTGCTTGAGCCAGTCGAGGAGTAACTTGCCGAATCCGGCCGAGCGGCGGCGTTGATCGGTGTTGAGATCATCGACGTACAAAACTTGTCCGCAGTAGAGCATTTCGATGAACCGATAGCCGGCGACGGCTTGCACCACACCGCGTTCGAGCAACGCCTTTAGTTGGTAGCCGTCGGTGAGGATCGGGGGGCGCGTCCGATCTGTTGTTCTTACTGGTGTCTTGGACGTGCTTTCGTAATCGGTCGGGGTTGGGGCGTCGTCGGGGTTTTCCGCGGCGGGGCGGCGGGGAGGCGAACCTGGTATTGACAGTGAGGGGGGACAGTTCCGTCATGGCCTTCCACGATGGGCTTAATGGCACAGAGGCTCGCCCACCATCGGTCGACTGACCAGTCCGAGTTCGATGGCTTGGTTCACTAACTGGAGTTGGGTTTCGTACGACGCCAGACGCGCGAGTTGTGATTTGGTCAGGACCGCCAAGCGGGCGGCCCTTGGCTGGTCACGCAACGTCCGTAGTTCGACAACCTGGGCATGGGTGAGTCCGAGGCCTTGCGCAACCATTTCGTCGTAGCACAGTATTCCTCCGGCCCAACGCTCTTTGCTGATGAGCCCGACCTGGACCGCATTGTAGACCCACGCTGAGCGCAATACTTCCGCAAGGTCGGCGATTTTGCGGCGCTGGGAATCATCGAGCTCCATGGAGGCATGGGATCCCGGTTGACGCAGGCGAGCCCACTCTGGGTCGCCGAGCCCCAGAAACTCTTTTAGCTCGCGATGCGGTTCTCGTGCGTTTTGCCCGCCCAGCGCCGCTACCGTCAGCAGGGCTAGCACGAAGTTGCCGAGGAAGCCGGGAGATCGGGGCATTTGCTCCCGAGTGTAGCAAGTACCCGCTTGGCGTGCATTGCGCATGAACACAGTTGCAGGATGCGGCGGAGCTATAGCCGGACGCGGAAGTGATAGGCGGTGATGGTGAGTTGCTCGCGGAAGTAGAAGCGGTGGGCTTGCTCGCGTTGCACTCCGGAGTCCAGGTGGAGTTCTCCGCAGTTGCGGGCGGTGGCTTGTTTCTTCAGCCAGTTGAGGAGTAACTTGCCGAATCCGGACGAGCGGCGGCGTTGATCGGTGTTGAGATCATCCACGTACAAGATTCGACCGCAGTTGAGCATTTCGATGAACCGATAGCCGGCGACGGCTTGCAC
>JANODS010001285.1:0-2888 GCA_031412835.1 Acidobacteriota bacterium
CCCCGCCCACTCCCCCCACCCCGCAACCGCGCCGTCAACGACGGCACCGGATGAAAAATCCGCTCCACCCACCGCGATCGCCCCGGCTCGTCATCCTGCAGGCGATCCAGTCCCCCAGCCGTCTTCTCCCATCCAATACCCCGAGCCGTCGCAAAACGGTCCGCCGCGAAAACCGCCGGTCGCGTCAAACTCGGCAACAACAACAACCCACCGAACGACCACAACGTAAACCCAAACACCAACTGTAAATAAGCATCCGTGCTCGAAAAGCCCGCCCCCGGCGTCCACGCCAAACTCACCAGCAACCCCACCAGATTAAAGCCCACCGCCACCGCCAACCCCGCCGCCCGCGCCCCATTCTCCACCACGCCCCGCCGTCGCACCTCCTGCACCGCTCGCCACTCCCCCGGCCAGCCGACCGGAATCACCAGCCGCCGCATCGGCCCCAAACCCACCCACCCCCCCACAAACGCCGGATCCTCCACCGCCACCAACTCCGTTTCTCCCTCCCGCGAAACCGTCCGCACCCCGCCCACCGCCCGCGCCAGCGCCCCCTGCGCCATCACCAGCCCCAGCATCACCAAGATCATCGCAACCGCTCCGCCCCCCCAGCAGAGGAGCCACGAAGCCGCCACCCAGCAGACCCCCTGCACCGCCACCCCTCTCGCCCAGCCCCCCAAACTCGTCCGCGGTCGCCCGAACCGCTTCGGCAGCCAGTACCCCCCCAGCCAATCGAACGGAGCCTGGATCAAAACGTAAATCGCGGCCAGCGCAAGCAAATCCACCACTCGGGATCCCGAAGCAACCGGTGCCTGCCACTGTTGCCAAATCCCAACCGCTGCCACGACCGTCCACATCCCCACCCCCGTAATCCCCAACCAAAGCCTGCTCCGCGCATACGTCATACCATGACAGATGCCCCGACCCTGATGACGGGCCGAAGAGTTTCGTCCGACGATCGGGGATGCGCTCGCGAGTGGCCAGGCACCGACGAATGGCGGGACGTTGCGACCGCAGAACGTCGATATCGTGCGAAAACCATGCAAGAAATCAGGCGTTGCCGGCGCTTAATGGAATCCATCCATCCGCCTTTCGAACAAATTGCGCTTCCGACAAGATCTGAAATTCGCGCGACGTTTCGTTCCATGACCATTTGGCTACGCCCACGTTCCGCCGGCCCTCCAAACGAATCGCATTGAATGAATTCGGCGCGCCCCGTCCGCGCGTTGAAGTCGCAGTCCCGGCGGCGACGACAATAGCCCCGCCGCCCAGGTGGCTGTAGCGATGCAGAGTGGTCGTTGAGTCACCGACGTGCAGGTGGCCACACAATAATAGGTCCGCGGCACAATCGGTCCACCGCTCTAAGGCCACTCGCGCGGATCCCACGACGTCGCGGTGTCCAAACCCTTGCGGAACCTCGAATGGATGGTGCGTCACCACGATTCGCGCTAAGTCGGCGCCGGTACCGCACAAACGCGTCCGTAAAGTTTCAATCTGATTCTCGTTGATTCTGCCTCCTTTCCACGTTAGCGAACGAGCGGTATTGATCCCGAATACAGCAATCTCGCCGTCCTGGTAGACCGGGGCGAGATCTTCGGTGATATACCGTTGAAAGCGGCTTAAGCGATGGACAAACCGTGCGTATAGGTTGTGCAGCGGCACGTCGTGATTGCCGGGTACGACAATTTTTGGATAAGGAAGTTGATCCAAAAAAGCGCGAGCTTGCTGAAACTCTACTACCTTCGCTCGTTGTGTCAGATCGCCGGAAACCACTACTAGGTCGGGCGCGATCTGCCTTGCGGCTTCCACAAGCACTTCGGGCAAGCCCGGCGCGATGCGTCCAAAATGAAGGTCGGAAATATGGAGAACGACCCGACTCACTTCTGCTCACCACCAGAGGGCACGATCACTCTCAAAGCGCCCGGGCGGATCTCGTATTGGAGCGGTGTGCTGAGCTTGAAGACTTCGCCGTCGATGGAAACCGGCACCATCCTTCGGCGCGATTTGATAACCACTTCGCGCGTCGTGAACACGTCCAGATCCCGCACGCCCCTAAGCCCCTGGAAGGCCAACTGCACCACCGCTCGCAGCAATCCGAAGCGGCGAGTGCGGTGGGCGACCCAAAGACACAGTTGCCCTTTGTCAACTTCGGGCCGCCCGCCAAACGGGAGCCCGTCAACGGCGTACAAATTGTTGCCAACAAAGACAAATGGGGTGAAGCGCTGGATCGCCTGCCCATTCACATCGAGGCGCACGCGCAATAGCGGAAATCGTAACAGCGTCAGCGCCGAAGCGATCAGTAACGCGATTGCCTTTCGGATTCCACGCCGCTGGATCTCTTCCCGCTTCATCACCATTTCAGGATACAAACCTAACCCAGAATTATTCAAAAAAATGCGCCCGTTAACCGCCCCCACATCGACCAATCTTGTAACACCAGTCTTCAGTACGGCTACCGCTTCTATAAGGTCCGACGGTATCCGCAGATCGCTCGCGAAATGATTCAACGTCCCCCCGGGAATAACTCCCAGACTAACGCTTGTACCGGTTAGCATGGTTGCCACGGCGTTTACGGTGCCATCCCCGCCCGCGGCGACCACAGCCTGGCAACCGCTGTTTAGATGCGGCCGAACCTTAGCTTCAATTTCGCCGCCGTCGGCTACAGTCACCACATTCTCATCTAAGCCCGCACCGCGTAGAGCCCCTAGCAATAGATCCCGATTAGCCGGGACGCTTAGACTTCCTGAGCCCGGATTCAAAACGACTACGACCTTCATCGCCCGCCGCACCTCGTCCCGAGACGGCTTGGCGAACGGAGGTAGTTCGACACCCACTGACCGGTCACCGCCCGGCCAATGGTGCCCATAGTACCCTTGCGCCAGTTCAAA
>JANODS010001286.1:0-1198 GCA_031412835.1 Acidobacteriota bacterium
AACCCCAGCGGGAAAACCTGCGAAACAAACCCAAACTCGCCCACCTTGATCCGGTACATATGCCCCGCCCGGCCCGACCTTTCGTAGTCCCCGATCCGCACGAAATAGGTCCCCGCCTTCGCAAACTTGTGCGCAAAATCCGGCGTCCCCCCGTCCTCCCCATAGGTCTTCAGAACCACCCCCGCCACGTCCAAAACACTGATCACCGGCTGCAAGCTCGACCCAATCTTCTCCGACGAATTTTCAAACACCAGCGTCTGATTCGCCCGCACCGTAATCTTGAACAGATCCACATCGCCCGGCTTCGAAATCGCCCCCGTCAACACGGCGGGCAGATACGTCTCCACCGCGGTCACAATCGTATCGTTCGGCTCCTTATCCGTCGCCTCGCCCACGTAGGGTTCAATCAACAACGTCCCCTCCGGCGAAGTGCCCAGCGGCGTCAGCAACCGAAACGAAACATCGCCAATCTCCGTCTCCGGGTCAATATCCACTTCCACTGTCACCTGGTTCCGCGGCGGCAACGGCCCCACGTCAATCGACGACTGCGTCCCGTTCGAACCAATCCGCACATCGGCCATATCCGGCAGCTCTTTCACCCGCAAAATCTTCCCTTTGATCCGAGGATCCGAGAAGTAGATTGCCGAGGCCTTCGCCAGGTTGAAGCCTTCAATCACCAGCTCCGCCGTCATCCCGCGGGCGATGCCGCGCGGAACAATCGACTGCACCGTGGGCGGCGTCGAACGAGGAGACTGAGCCAAGGCGGCAACGGCGACAAGAGCAAGCAAGTAGCGCATGGAAATCCTATTTGACCGGGTAAGTTTGGGTGGTGCCGTCAAGCCGGGCGACTTGCAGGCTTTGACCGTCGGGCGTAAAGACCAGCCCCGTGGGCCAGTCCGATTGCCCCGCGATCGTCTTCAGTTCCGTCAGATCAGCGGTGCGAAAAAGTTTGACGGAGCGGTCCGCCGACCCCGAGGCCAGCAGCGATCCATCGGGTGAAAACGCAAGCTGCAAAATCACGTCTTCATGAGCAATCAACGAATTCTTCAGCGACCCGCCCCTCGGCGTCAAGTCCCAAAGCCGAATCGATTTATCCACTCCAGCCGCCGCCGCCAACTTGCCGTTGGCCGAAACGATCACGGTCTGCAACGCATCCGTCGACTCCGAAAGAGTGAATAGCCGCTCCCCCGTCGCCGGG
>JANODS010001287.1:0-14153 GCA_031412835.1 Acidobacteriota bacterium
CGAGCTCGGCGGGGCGACGGGAGAAGACGAACTTTTTTGGAGGCACACTTCGAGTGTGCCGTTTGAAGGTTGGTCTGTCAAAGAGCTGTTTTTGCTAGTTCGAAGGCGGCTGGGTTCGGTTGCAAAACGGTTTTTTCAGCAGCGCGGGACGTAGGAGAGTTCGACCAAGGCTTCGAGAATTTCATTTTTCGATTCGAAGCCAACTGGTGGGAGTGGTGCATCCGGGGTGACGGCGATTGGTTGTTCGGGTAACGGTTCCGGTTGTGGCCTGGGTTGGCGGGCTTGTGTATTTTGGAGTAACTTGACGGCGCGGAGATAGGTCCGTTCGTGAGCGGTGACATACCGGGCGATTCGTTCCATGGTGCGACCTTCCTGTTCGCCGTTGAGGAGATAGCCGAGGGCTCCGAGACCGAGTTCGTCCTCGTCTTCGCCTTCATCGAGTTCGGCCATGGCGGCGAGTTGGAGCTGGCGATAGGATTCTGCTTCGACGCGTTGGGCGCGGTTGAGTCGCCAAAGGGCTTGCGTAACTTGGTCGGTAAGCACTTGCTGCTCGGGCGTGAAGGGATGATACGCGCTGATCATTTGCTGGCGGAGTGACTCGAACTCTTCGGGCGACTCTCCGGTGAGGAGTAACTCGTTCGAACAGAGACCGTGGGCGAGACGGTTTTTGCTGGAAGCGGCTTTGCCGACGGCCGTTTTGGGGCCGGTGGAGCGCCAGGCGTTGAGGCGGTTTGACTCCTGGCGGCGGGTCTGCGGTTCCGAGGCTGCGGCGAGCACTCGTTGCATTTCTTTGGAGTCGGCTTCGACGAGGTCCTCCATATCACCGAAGATTTCCTTTTGAATATGCTCTGGCAAGGTCGTGTAGTCGGTGCAGTTTAAGTACAGCTCAATGTCTTCTCGGGTCATGTTTCTATATCCTATTGATGGGATAAGCGGAGTGCTTAGTCGTCTTTAGGATATTGGGTGAAGAGGGAGTAATTTGGAGGGCGATTTTTCTAAGTTATTGAAAGGGAGGGAGAAATAAATGCAAACGGGCTGTGATTTTCGTTTTTGAGGGACGGGAAACGGTTTCGGGAGCGGGGGCGGGGCAGGGTGGTGCGTGAGGTCTGGTTCGGCGAAGATGTCTTCCAGTGCGTATACGCGAAGGGCGCGGAGGTGCCAAGCACTGAGTGTCTCGACGTCCGCGGCGGCTATTTTTGATTCGGCCCAGGGTGGGATTCTACGGAAGCGATTTTGGAGGAGTTCGCGTCGTGCCCATCGCGCGGACTTCTATCCGACCTTGTTCCAAGCCTTTGCGGATGGCCGGGCCGAGGATTCTATTTTCCATGAGGTCGATCATGTCAGCTTTGAATCTCCTTTCGACTTCGTCTTCCATTCCTAATATGCCGTTGAGAATCACAACAGTGGTGGCGGCTTTTTCCTACTCCTCTCCGGTAAGAGCGCGGATTTTTTCGAAGACCACTCGGATGACCCTTTCTGGATCGGTTTTGGTAAGCAGAGCCCACTCGTTGTCGGCCCAGTCGTCGCTGGCGAGCAGGTCGGCGCCGTCCATTTCGCGGAGATTGATGATGGTGTATTGATGGCGAGTGGAGGGGGATTCGAAGACGCCTTTGATGCGGAGGGGCTCAGGGTTTTGGGAATGTGTACCCCGATGACGCGGCGGCCTGCGACGTGGTACTCGAGCATGCGGAAATCGAAGTTGCTCTCGTTGCGCAGGTTGATTTCGAAAGGGCAGTAGGAGCTGTCGGCGCAGCGCGCGAGGAGGTCGAGGCCGGGGGTGCGGACTTCGGGGAGTTCGACGTTCCGCGACCAAGCCGGGCTTTCCCCTGGCACCGAAATCAAGATTCAACTCCGCGATGGGCACCTGGAAATCGAACCCGTTGCTACCATCACCGTCGAGAAGCGTGGCCGGTTCTTCGTCGCCGTTGCCCCGGCTGGCACGCCTCCGGTGGAATCCGCCACAGTCGATGAATGCCTTAACGACCTCCGCGAGGGCAGTTTTCGTTGAAATTCACTGTCGACTCGAACTACTTGATCTGCGTCCTGCAAAGCTGGATTACCACCACGCCACCATGATCGCGGACCTGGAACGGCGCCTGGACCGGGGCTATGAGTTCCACCTGGTTCCGCATACACTTCTCGAAAGTTATTCGGTCATGACTCGGATGCCGGACCCATTCCGCAAACCACCCGATCCAGCGCGGGCGCTCTGCCGGGCGCTACCATCCACCCTCCCTTCCCAACAGCCCGGCTCCGAGCGTCGCCAAAAGTTGGGGACGCCGATTGCTCCGGGTTATACATTGAACGCGATCACGATCAGATTGCACCAACTCACGACCTCACTGTCGGGAACCAGCTACGGACGACTCGAATCGGCGATCAGATTCGTCAGCACCACTACACCGCATCCCACTCGGAAGTAGATGGCGATGGCGAAATGAGTCAAGCTCGCTTGTGCAATCTACTCAAGAAATCGCCGTATTCGACTGTAACCAAAAATGTAACCAATTGTGTAACCAAACTGAGGGCACTCCAAGGCAACGTCGCCAGCGCCGTGAAGGCAGCACAACAACTGTGGGACGGGCGATCCTTCACCTACGGTTCCGGTGCCCAGCCCAGCTAGTGGGGAGCGGTAGTCTGTTCAGCGTTGGCGCAAGACGGTGACGGCCGGCTCACGAAGCCACCTAAATTGAAGGCAGTCTCCGCCTCAGTTCGGTTGTAGTCGGCACGGACAGGACGTGCACCGGCCTGACGATCAGGGTCCACATAATGTATGTATGAGGGTGCGCGATCTAGGTATCTTTGTGCAGTTGGCGCTGGCATTGGTCTACCAGCAATTGCGACTACACCACCCATGCTTCCCGCAAAATAACGCTGTCCCTGATTCCATGAAAGCCCGGCAAAGTCCAGATCAATCCGGTGGCTCGCTATCGAACTCCTTAACGATGACTTGGAATCTCGGGTCGCCCTGCCACTTTTTGAGTTCGGGGGTCTGTTTGATCCATGCTTTGACGCCGAACTCGCCCAGAGCGACGGTACGGAGCGCGTGGAACCCGCGGTCCGTCTCGCCGAGTTCGATCAGTGTCAGCGCGTACGCAAACGGCGGCAGCTTCTGCCCGGGGTGTTTGGAATCCCACTTTTTCAGTTGCGCCCTCGCCGCCGCGTGGTCACCTCCGTGTGCAAGAGCGAGCGCCCGCCACAACGTTTGCGGTGTATTCGTTTTGGCCTCCCATTCGTCGATAGCTGAGTTCGCTTCGTGAAACATTCCCTTCATCGTGTAGGCTCGACTCATCACACGGTACGAACCAAGCGCGGGGCTGCCAAATTGCAGCATCCGGCGGCTCGCCGCGATCGCCTCATCGTAATTGCCGGCATGCAGATGGGCCATCGCGACCGTATAGCCCATTAGGCTCGACGTCGGTGCCAAGCGGGCAGCGGCCTCCGCCCGTTCGATCGCCTCCCTAAACTGTCCCTGAATCGCCAGGTATATGGCAAAGATTTGCAGGACGGAAGCCGAATGCGGATCTAGGTCCAGTGCGACACGGAATTCTCTCTCCGCGTCACGCCACTTGTGCAACCTGAACAAGGCGTGCGCCAGGGCCGCATGGCTTGTGGCGGATGACGGATCCAACAGGACAGCCTTTCGAGCGTGTCCTCTTGCCTTGCGATAAGTTTCCATCGGCTGCTCCAGCTGAACCAACGGTTCCCGCGCCAACACGTTGGCCAATGCCGAATACGCAGGGGCAAACTCCGGAGCGCGTTGGATCACCAGTTCGAGCGCCTCCGCGCTGGCCTTGAGACTTCCACTATTGTCGTAAGCGGCAACCGCTCTGAGGTACAGATTGTATGTCTCTATATCGTCCGGTGGACGGCGAGCCGCGGGGATCGCCTGATCCCCGATCTGAAGCCGGAATGCGTCGGCAATCTCATTCGCGATTTGCCTCTCGATCCGCGCGAAGTCCGTTGTTTCGTACGTGTAGGATTTCGACCACACGGACTTTTCCGAACGGGTGTCCAAAACCTGAATGGTCACGCCAATGCCCTCATCCCGCTTCCGCATGGAGCCTTCAATGATAACGTCGGCGTCGAACCGCCGGCCTAGCTCGGGTACCGTGACAACCGGGTCTGTCAGCGCCACCGATGTCGACCAGGGCAACACGCGAACCGTCTTGGATTGTGAGAGCGCAACAATCAGCTGTTGCGTCAGCGAATCGGCATACCAGCCGTTCTCGGCCGGGAAACCAAAACTCCGCAATGGGCGCACAAGGATCGATTTGGGAGGGTCTGGATTCCTGGTCTTTAACCAATACGTAACGGAAAGAACGATCAGAGCGGCCGCAACGGCGGCGAGCCAATAGCGGTGGAAGGATCGCGGCGGCTCCGGCGATTCCGCGACCAGTTCCAAAGGACGCAAGCTCTCGTGAACAGGTTCGACGGGCAGTACATTACCGATGAACCGGTAACCCCGTTTTGGCAGCGTTTCCAGAAAGACTGGGTTTTTCGCCGATTCGCCCAGCGCCGAGCGGATCTGCCGGACAGAGAAATTCAGACCTTGATCGAACTCCACGCTCGTCCCATCGGGCCAAAGCGCATCGCGCAATTCCTCGCGCGTCACCAGTTCCCCTGCACGCGAGATCAGCAGGTCTAACAGCCGCACTGGCTGGGGCTGGAGCTTTACCGTACGTCCGTCTTTGAATAATTCGCCTGTCGGTGCGTCAAATTCGTAGCTTCCAAACCGCACCCGGCGGTGTGCTAGTGGCGCAAGCATAGAACCTCAGATAAGAACTACTACGTTAACTCGTTTGGATCAAGCCTTGGTGTCTAGTATTTCCTCAGATTTTGCTCATACACAGATTGCCTGATTTTCGCAGAAACTGTACACATGCGCAACCCTTTGTATTTGGCATTACTGTATGTGTCCGGGGCAATAGCCCAGCCGGGCATCCCAGTAATATTGAACATCGAAATCGATGACCATGTCGAGTACTTCAGCGATACCACGGATGTGATGAAATTGGGTACCGAACCGGATCGCACCAAGCCGCTCCTGCCGAATACCTTCTTCAACGTCAATCACCTCGCCGATATCATCTCGATAAACGGCCAACCCGCCAAGGGCGTTCTCGTACAGGCCGTAAGAGTCTACGGCTTGACGGCCACGCCAACGCCCACCCGCCCGATCGCCGACGTAACCCGCCCGTCCATGCGCACGCAATACTTCGAGATTCTGACAGCGGACGGCAATCCGATCGGCGCTATTGTGGTCATCGGAATGGCCGGAGCCGACGCCTTGGCGATCGTCGGAGGCACCGGAGTCTTTCTCGGTGCACGAGGCTTCCTAAAGCAGGTTGGGCGCGTTAGACCGGCTCGTTTCGCCTCCGCCAGCGAAGATCCCAGTCGCCGGCGCCACCTCGGCGGAGGAAGATCTACCCAGCGCCTGGTCGTTTACCCAATGCTTTATCCGCAAATTGAATCCAGCAATGGCGTACACGCCATCGTGCATGGCAGTAACTCTGCCCCGATCACCGCGGTAAATCCGGCGGCGTCCGGCGAGGTGGTTTCGATGATGGTCACCAATCTCGGTCCAACCCGGCCCGCCGTCGAACCGGGGGAACCGTTTCCAGCATCGCCGCCCGCACGAGTCAACGCGCCGGTCGAAGTCCACGTCGGAGGGAAAAAGGCAGAGGTGCTGGCCGCGATCGGCCGCCCCGGCTCGATCGACGGATTCCAGGTCCGCTTCCGAATGCCGGAAGCTGTGCCCGCCGGTGAAGCCCAAGTCCAAATCTCCACGGCATGGATGAAAGGCGCAGCGGTAACCATTCAGGTTCGCTGAACCGTATGTAACAACGATCCCAGGCATCTATAGACCGGGACAACCCCAAAAACATGAAAATCGGTGCAGGATGCCTGCCCAAATGTTCTACTCATAGTTTTCTCATGCACGAAGAACCGGAGTTCTGGCACAATTTCGGCATATGCAGGCAAACTGGACTCGAATTGGCACTTGGATCGCTTTAGTAATCGGCAGCACTCCCCTATTTGCTGCCACCGAAACGCCCGTCGGGACGATGACCGTGCCACGAGCTCAACACACCGCCACTCTGCTCAACGATGGCCGGGTGCTCCTGGTTGGGGGAGAGTGTCCGTCTGCTTCGCAGTCGAAATGCGACACTGCCGAACTGTATGACCCCGCCACAAAACAGTTCACCAGGACGGGTGCGTTGCGGCAGGGCCGCACGCGGCACGCGGCAACCTTAATGCCGGACGGGCGGGTATTGATCACCGGAGGGCACTATTTCGGTCAGGGTGTGCTGCTCGTGGAGATGTATGATCCGCGAACGGGGCAGTTTTCAGCGATCGGTTCGCTGCAAGTAGCCCGGGAAATTGGCTCTGCCACCCTGATGGAAGACGGCGGCGTGATTCTCGGCGGGCAGAACCCGGCGGAGATCTTTAATCTTCGCAGCAGAATTCCGGTGTTGTTGAACGCGCAAGTCGCCGAAGGCGCCATACCGATTGTCCTTCCGAATCGCCAGATACTCTTCGCCGGAGGAGCCTTTGGCTTTTTGACGATTTACGACCTGAAGACCAACGCTTACAGGGGCTTTTACACGACGACATACCGTCAAGGATCTTCAAATCCCTATGATAGCGTCGCTGTACTGCTGGATGGCACCGTCCTGGTGACCGGCGGTTCTTCGACCCGGGCCTTCAATAGTGCCTGGAACGCAGCATTCCTGTACCAGGTAGAGAACGGTGAACCCGAGATGAAGCTCAAGGTACCAAACATGCAGGATTATCGCAACTCTCACACCTCGACTACGCTCCCGGACGGAACCGTCCTTCTATATGGAGGAAACAGCGGCGGCGACATGACCTCGTCCAATGAAATCTTCGATCCGACAGCTCTTGCCTTTCGGATGGAACAGACCGCGCCAAACAGAGCATCGCACACGGCCACGTTACTGCTGGATGGAACAGTGCTGATTGCAGGTGGAAGCGTGCAGACCGATTACACCGGCGAAGCCCGGGGATTTCTGGATACGGCTGTTCTGTACACGCCGGACAAACTGATCGCCGCGCCGCGGATCCATACTGTGCCGGGAGGCGATGGGACACAAGGTGCGATTCTCCACAGTGGCAGCACAAGACTGGCGACCGGCGACGACCCGGCTCAGTCCGGCGAGATTCTGGAAATCTTTGCCGCCGGGTTCCCCGAAAACGGGAAACTGACACCGAGGGTTTCTATTGGTGGCCTAGCCGCTGAGGTGCAATTCTTTGGACCGGCGCCCGGATATCCAAATTTATTTCAGGTGAACGTGCGTGTTCCTTCAGGTATCGCCTCGGGAAAGGCGGTCCCGGTGCGCATGAACTACCTGGAGCGGACCACAAATGAAGTGACCATCGGCATCCTTTGAATGCGCGAATGTACGCTTCATCCTTCTTTTGTTAACGGCCCACTTCTCCGCGATCGAAATCAGGTACCTGTTGCCTGGCGATCGCCAAACAACGGTCTCATCATGGTTGGCCAGTTCCGCGATCATACGGCTAAGTTGCCCGATCCGGAAATGTCCCGCCGCCAGAAAGGTCTCTTATGCTTCGTGTCATCTTTTCCGCCGCACTCGCGATCTCCGCGCTCACCGCGCAAATCCGTTCCGGGACCATCATCGGAAGGGTAACGGACCCCTCCGGTGCCGTGGCCCCCGGCGTCGAAATCGTTATCCGCGATATAGACACCAACTTCAGTTTCAAGGTAACCACACCGGAGTCCGGCGAGTTCGTCGCGCCCTACCTCCAGGCAGGCAGCTATGAAATCACCGCCCGCAAGAGCGGCTTCAAAACCGCCTTGCGCGATGGAATGCTACTCTCCACCGCGCAGACCGTTCGCGCCGACGTCACGCTCGAAGTTGGCACCACCGAAACATCGGTCTCCGTCACCGCCTCCGCGATCGACCTGCAAAGCGAGTCCAGCAGTGTGACGAACTCTGTTTCCGGGCAGCTCATCAAGTCGATTCCCAATATCAACAACAATCCCCTCAACTATGCCGCCCTTCAACTCGGCGTCGTGGCCCGTGCCTCGATGAACGAGACGCAGACTGTCCAAAGTTTCGGCATCGGAACCGAGGGCCGCAGGACCTTTTCCAACTTCCAGATCAATGGGGCACAGGCCTTCGGCAATGATGTCCAGCTCGATGGGGTCTCCATCCAGGCCTCCGCCTGGAACGAGGTTGCCGTTCTGCCCAATACGGAGGGTATTCAAGAGGTCAAGACCACCGTCAACAACATGTCGGCCGAATATGGACGCAGCGTGGGTACCGTGATCATCACCACCAAAAGCGGCGGCAATCGATTCCACGGTTCCGGCCAGTTCCGCCTCCGCAATGAAGCACTCAACGCCAACAGCTTCGAGAACAACGCCAACCAGCCCTATGTCTCCAGGCTGCCGTTTAAGCAGCAAGGTTACTCGCTTACCTTCGGCGGCCCAGTGACCTTGCCGAAGCTCTACAACGGCAAGGACAAGACTTTCTTTTTCACCAGTTACGAAGGGTTCCGGTTTCACCAGGCGATCGATTACTTCCGGTCCGTACCCACCCCCATCGAGCGCAGTGGCGACTTCTCCCGGTCGCTCGCTCAGGTCGGCGCCGCCTTCGTCCCGGTCCAGATTTTCGATCCCTTCAACGTCACCCCCGTCCCCGGCGTCACCGGACAGTGGCGCCGCAACGCCTTCCCCGGAAGTATCATCCCCGCCAGCCGCATCGATGCCGGCTTCGCCAAACTGGTCAACGATTTCCCCGATCCAAACCGCGCACCGGACGACCCGCGCAATCTCAACAACTTCTACAACCGCATGGTCAGCAAGTACGATCGCGACGCCGTCAACGCCCGCTTCGATCACCGCATGTCAAGGCACTCGCTGTATGGCGCATTCGGTTCGAACCTCGGCTCGATCGATACGCCCAATGGTTGGGGGCCCACAACTCGCGCCTTTACGAGGACTGGGGGTTTTATCGGAGCTATTATCGGTGATCGCAATTACTATGGTTCCGTCGGCGATACCTGGATCATCAGTCCCACGACCGTCGCCGATATCCGCGTCGGTGTGACGCGCGTCGCAGCCGAGAATCGCTCTTCCACCTTCAGCGATTTGGACTATACCGCGTATGGCGTTCCCGCCTCGTTCCTTTCCGCGCCTGGCCTACGCGGCGCATTTCCGGAGTGGAACCAAACCGGCGGCTTCAGTGTCGTCTCCGGTTTGAATAACACCGGCATGATCGGCAAGATCGAGCGCCAGACGAATTGGAACCTTGTCAGCTCGGTTACCAAAACACTGGGCAGGTGGACCCATAAGTGGGGCGGCGAATACCGCAACTATTTGTCGAATTACGCCGACGCCCGGGGCAGTTACCAGTTCCTGTCCCCAAGTACATTCACTGCTGGCAACATCATTCAGGCCCAGGGCCAGACGGTCAACACCGTTACCGCCCCGCAAAACGGCTCGCCGATCGCCAGCGCTCTGCTCGGCGCCGGCGATATTCAGGCCGGCGAGGACGCGGCTCTCCTCGCCCTCTCCGCGAAGTACGGCGCCTTCTACAGCCAGAGCGATTGGCGCGCGGCGTCGAAGCTGACTATCAATATAGGGCTCCGCTACGACCTCCAGCAAGCTCCTTCGGAACGGTATGACCGCATGTCCAGCTTTAGCTATCGGGGAGAGAACCCCTTTGGCGCCAGGGGCAATCTCGTCTTCCCCGGGCGCGATGGTTACGGCAGGAGCCTGTGGCGGATGCCGCGCGATAACTGGGGCCCGCGCCTGGGCTTTGCCTACCGGCTCACCGATTCCTGGGTCGTCCGCTCCGGCTTCGGCGTCACCTACACGCCGTCAAACACCGGCTACTTCGGCAGCCCCGCTTTCTATGGCGTGCGTAACTTCATCGAACGGACCAACTCCCCCACGGCCGCCCAGTACGGATCGAGCCCGGCCGGGGCGCTGGTCGCTCCCTACAATCGAGTCACCCGGTTGGTTCCCGTCATTGGTGCGAATCGCCTTGCGCCCGAACTCTACGGCTCCAACGCGGGTCCGGGCCAGTTCGACCACGACGACATGAAAAACGGAAAGATCTTGCAGTGGAACCTGTTCGTTGAACGCCGGATAGCCCGTCAATGGCTCGCGCAAATCGGCTATTCAGGCGCTCGCGGCTATCACCTCCAACTCGGCCGGCGAGCGGTCAACAGCAACCAGGACCTCCCCGATTCGCTGCTGCAGGATTGGCGCGGTGCCTTCATCGCCGCCAACGGCACCAACCCGGCAAATCAACTGGTTGCGAACCCGTTCCAGCCTGCTACCGGTGCGCTCCTGCCCTTCGATGGAGTCTTTGCCAACCCGACCGTCCCGCGCCGCAACCTTGCGTTGCCATACGCGCTGTTCCCAACTAATCTTGTTTCTTCGCCGGAAGGCTTTTACACTCACCATGCGATGATGGCGCAATTGCAGAAGAACCTCTCCGGCGGAGTCTTATTTAGCGCTCACTACACCTGGTCGCGCACGATTGAAGCGTGGTACAGCGAAGCGCAAGGTCAAAACGTCTATGGCACTCCCGCCGGCCAAGGCAGCGCGACGCTGGACCGCCGCAATCTCTCCAATAGCTACTCCATCTCTACCAACGACATTCCGCACCGGCTCGTCGCCACCTGGGTCTGGACGCCGCCGACTCCCTTTAGGGCTGGCTTTGCCAGGAACCTCTTCGCCGGATGGAATGTCGGCGGCGTTTTCACTGCCCAGTCCGGCCAGCCCCAGCAGGGCTTCACCGGTCCCACTTCGACAGGTTCGATGACCAGTCTCGGCGACCGCATCTCCGGAGTGCCGGTGGAAGTGCCGAAGGAACTCCAGCGCTGGTACACCGGCCCCAACACCGCGGACCGCACCGTCACATTACCTTCAGGCCGCCTGATCACCGTCTGCCGCAATTGTTTCCTGAAGTACAGCTCTGACGCGTTCTCCGGCCGCGTCGTTACTCTGCCGAACGGCACCGTCACGAACGACATCTATTGGTTCGGCACTTCGGCGAATCGTTACGGCGACATCCGCGGCAACGGCCGCTGGAACGTCAACATGAGTCTGCAAAAGCAGTTCGCGATTAGTGAAAAACTGAAATTGCAAATCTCCGCGGAAGCGTCGAATCTTTTCAACAACACCCAGTTCCGGCCCACGATGAACTTGAGCCTGGGCGATACTTTCACCAGTCTCAGTGCCGCCCAGCGCGCCCAAGGCGTCCGGCCTGGCATGATCCAGAACGATAGCTTTGGCACTTGGGGCATGAGCACCTTCGGGCCGCGCCAGATTGAACTCCGGCTCAGGATTTTCTTCTAGTTCCGACGGACGGCACCATCGGTTTGATACCGACATGACGCAGCCGTCTCAATGATCGGGAAGCAAAGCGGATCCTCAGCTTTTCTCATACGGCAAGCCCATGCTGGAACCCTATTCCGCATGCATGCGATTGGCCCGAGAGCATTCACTTGAACCACAATCAGAAGCCAATCCCAGGAGGTCTTAGGAAGCCGGTCGCTCTCCGTTCCCCCTTCCTATGGATTCCGGTGCCTGCCGCCATAGCGAGGTTGTAAAAAAAACTGTGTAAACGCTTTTCTCTGACAATGAAAGAGGAGAAGCGATGGAGATCAAACCCGATACGGTACTGGGGCTGCTCCGTCAAAACTTCCCCTGGTACGGCGATCAAGGTCCAATTCCGCGATGGGCACGTCGAAATCGAACCGCTCGGTGGGATCACCGTCGAAAAGCGCGGCCGGTTCTTCGTTGCCGTTGACCCGTCTGACACTCCCCCCGTCGAGCCATCCGCGGTCGATGAATTTCTTGACGACCTCCGCGAAGGCCGGATTTGTTACGGTAGATTGTCCAGTCCAACTGTATCCACGCCAAATGCACGGGCGCGCGACCAAGTTTGTGCTGATCCTGTGATTTCCGGGGGGAATGAGCGAGGTTGGTCAAGCGTAGGATCGCGGAGCTGGCCGGAGAATCGACGTCGATCAACAAGGCATAGATTACGTTCAAGAACTCAATCGCTTGACCGAACTCACTGCGCTCTCGGCGCACCTGCACCAAAAAGGTGTTGGCAATCTCGTAATACCAAAGGTTGGGGGCACTGGGTCGGTGGTCGTCGGTGATCGTGTGCAAAATTGCGAGACTATTGACACGACCGTCTTCGTCTTCCAGGAACCACTTCAAGGCGGTGGAAGCGGGGGTGGGAGCAAGGTGGAGTCGCTGCTGCTGGTGCGGCAGGCGGTAATCCGGGAACGGTAGCGGCGGCGGGTCGAAGGATGGGAGATAGAACTTGAGGTTTCGCCAGCCGCGTGCGCGAAGCGGAGCTTTTTGGGTCCACGATCACGATCCAGCGACCATTGCCCCGACTCAGCTTTCTCAGTCAATGATGTGCCAGTTGTTATTGGTGCCTTCAGTTCCAGGGGATATCCGGCGCTTCGGAGGAAATGGGGCGTACTCAAATGAGCGTTCTAGTTCCGACAGTAGTCTGGAGTACGAGCGCTTAAGCGTTTGCGCTTTACCTGCGGATTGCATGATAATCGAGCCTTGAAAAGGCAATGCGGAGTCGAATGAAGTCGCTGTTAATCCTCGCCACGACTACGGTTCTCAGCGTCGCACAGGGCCAAGAGATTCGGCGCGTCGAATTGGAGGGCACGTTCACTCGCGCCGTTCGACCATTCTTGAGCACTTACTGCATCAGTTGCCACGGCCAACAGGAGCCCGCCGCGCAGTTGGACCTAACCGGGTTTACGACGATGGCGGCCATGGTGCGGGATGGCCGTCGATGGAGCCAAATCCTGGAGCGAATCGAAGCCGAGGAGATGCCACCGAAAGGGGCGCCGCATCCGAAGCCGCAGGAGCGACGCGCCGCCGTCGATTGGTTCCACGCCGTCCGCAAGGACGAAACGCGCCGCAATGCCGGCGATCCGGGTGTCGTGCTCGCGCGGCGCCTTAGCAATGTCGAGTACAACTACACGGTCCGTGATCTAACCGGGGTCGACATTCGTCCGACTCGCACGTTTCCTGTCGATCCGGCCAATACCGCGGGCTTTGACAACTCCGGCGAGACGCTCGGCATGTCTCCCACCCTTCTGAAAAAGTATCTGGCGGCGGCGCGGGAAGTTGCGTCCCACCTTTACTTGCAGGAGAAGGGCTTCGGCTTCGCACCCCATCCGATGGTGGCCGAAACCGACCGCGACAAGTTCGCCGTGCATCAGATTATCGATTTCTATCACCAGCAGAACATCGATTCCGCCGATTACTTTCAAGCGGCCTGGCGGTTCCGGCATCGGGCGGCGTTGGGGCAACCTACGGCGACGCTGGCCGATTTTGCGCGGCAGCACGGCGTCAGCGCGAAGTATTTGGAGACTGTGTGGAGGAGTTTGGAGAGCGCCGAAGACGTGGGGCCGCTGGTGAAGCTACAGGCGATGTGGCGAGCCCTGCCCGCGCCAAGGGCGAATCAGCCGAACGTGGCGCGGGCCGGTTGTGAGGAGATGCGAGCCTACCTTGCCAGGGTGCGCAAGAAGGTGGAGCCGCGATTCATCAACATTACGGCGGGCACCATCGGCGCGGCTTGGCAGCCGTTACTGATTTGGAAAAATACGCAGTACGCGACCCATCGCCGGAAGTTTGATCCCCGACAGTTGCAGGTGGTCGGCGAGCCTCGATTCAACCAGGCCGATGTGGTGGAACCCGAATGGGCGAACGCGTTCGGGCCAGGCAAGACGGTGCTGGTGGAGAACGCGCCGGGGGATCCGGATCTCCTCGTTCCGGCTGGGCAACGGGCTCGATACGAAGCGGCGTGGGGCCGGTTTTGCAGCGTGTTCCCGGACATGTTCTATAAGGAATCGCGCGGCCGAAACTACTTCGTGACAGGCAAAGATGAGGGCCGCTATTTGAGTGCGGGCTTCCACAACGTGATGGGCTACTTCCGCGACGACCAGCCGCTTTATGAGTTGCTGCTGGACACCAAGCAGCAGGCGACCTTGGACACGATGTGGCGGGAGATGGACTTTGTTGCCTCCATCAATATCCGCACGTATGTTGAATTCGCCAAGCTGGGGACCCGCGGCACGCGAGATGACTTCAAAGACGGCGAGCCCGA
>JANODS010001288.1:0-1518 GCA_031412835.1 Acidobacteriota bacterium
GGCGGCGGGGACGATTTTGACGGTGCGCGACCTGTTTTTCAACGTGCCGCCGCGGAAGAAGTTTTTGAAGTCGGACCAGACGGAGTTGGCGCATATCGCATCGCTGGTGACGCATTACTCGTTGGCCCACCCGGATAAGACTTTCGAGCTTCATCATGACTATCGGGAGTTACTGCATGTGACGCCGGTGGCGACGATTCGGGAGCGGGTGTTTCAGGTTTTCGGGGCGCAGATATTGGACGATGTCATTGACTTGGGGACGAGGGAAGTGGAGTTGAAGTTGCCCCCGCCGCATCCGCACGCCGAGGCTGTGGACCCGGAAGATCTGGTCCGTCCGTTTCTGCTTCGTGGGTTCGTTTCGCGTCCTCAGGTGCAGAAGTACAATCGGAGTTCGATCTACCTGTTTGTGAATGGGCGGTTGATTAAAGACCGTCTGCTGCTGCACGCGATTTCGGCGGCTTACTACAATCTGATGCCTCCGGGCGCGTATCCGTTTGCGCTGCTGTTTCTCGATTGTGATGCCGAGGAAGTAGACGTCAACGTTCATCCTTCGAAAACGGAGGTTCGGTTCCGGCATAGTTCGTTTGTGCATGACTTCGTGCGGGACGCGATTCGGGGCACGTTGATGGAGGCACGGCCGGCGTCAGAGTTACCGATGCCGGATGTGAGGCGGCCGCAGGCGGCGGCGGTGCTGCCGTATTCCGAGTTTACGCAGACGATGGAGAATGCCCGGTTGGAGTTGCCGGAATGGCGGAGTGTGATGCCGGAACCGGCGGCAGGAGCGTTGGGTGTGGGCGATGCGGATTTGCCGTTGTTTACGGGCCATTCCCTTCCTAGCGGCGACTTCCTGCCGAAGGCGGCTACTCCTCCGTCCGCCCCTCCGGTGGATGTCGCGCCATCGCGGCTGAAGGTGCCGAATCATCACGGAGGAGCACCGGAAGGAGTTCAACTCGATGGGATGCCGAGTCTGGATGTGTTGAAGGATTTGCGGCCGATTGGCCAGTTGCATGAGAGCTTTATTATCGCGGCGGGGCGGGACGGGTTGTGGATTGTCGATCAGCACGTGGCGCACGAACGGATTCTGTTCGAGCAGGTGCTGAAACAGCGGGCGGCGGGGCGGCTGGAAAAGCAGCAACTGTTGATTCCGATGGTGGTGGAGCTGACGGCTGGCCAGCAGATTGAGTATGCGCGGATTGCGGATGAGCTGGGGGCAAGCGGCTTCGAGAGCGAGCCGTTTGGCAATCGGACCATCGCGATTAAGACGGCCCCGGTGGATGTGAAGCCGGGGCAGATTGAACGGATTCTGTTTGAGATTTTGGAGGTGGCGGAGCGGGAGTTAAGAGGGGCGAGCCTGGACGAGTTGCGGCGGAACATTGCGGCCTCGATCGCTTGCCAGGCGGCGATCAAGATCAATATGCGGTTGGACCAGACGAAGATGGACTGGCTGCTGGCGAAGTTGGCTGAATGCGAGTATCCGACGAACTGTCCGCATGGGAGGCCGATCGCGTTGCGGTATTC
>JANODS010001289.1:0-4226 GCA_031412835.1 Acidobacteriota bacterium
CCCTACGGAGGCGATTTCCCCGCCGACCGCATCCCCGATATGGAGGCGGTGCTCGCCTTCATCGGCCTCGCACCCAGGAGCGAATTGCGCACGAAGGCCGACAAAAAATCCGAAACCAATCGCGAAAACGCAAAGAAATCAACTGGTCCCAAATCGGACGTCGGCAAAGCAGCTTCCAGCAAAAATCGCCTCAGCCACGGGCTCTGCTCCGAAGATCTCCTGGTCGGCAACGAAACCGCCTCTGAGTTCAACCAACTTCTGGCTTCGATCCGTAAAGCATATGACCCGGCCACCGAAGAGGAAAAGATTCTCACCGACCAAGTTGCCCAAGCCCTCTGGCGCTACAATCGAGCCCTCCGTGTCGAATCGGAAGTCATCTTCGAGGCGATGGCCGACCAATCCAGGATTCCTAAGGAAGAGCCGTGCTTGATGGTCGAGTTCGCCCTCGCGGATCGCACGTTCCCCGTCGAACGAGTAAATCGGAAAGTCGTATCCTTCGAACGAAATAACTAACGAGCCGTCAAGTTACTCCAACTGACACAAAAAACCCGGCGCGCGTTACCCGTTCACCCTGCTCCGCCGAAAGTGGAACCAGTTCCCGCGCCCCTGAAATACGCTGTGGCCTCGTCCCCGTTGCCCGAGTATCATTACGCTGTCAGTGACCCCGCTTCGAAAGCGAAAATGGGCTTCCAGGCACCCATTTACAGCTTCCGCTCCTGATCTGGCTTCGTTCCGTAGAACCCCGCCGCCTTCGAACCCGTTTCTGCTCTTTGAAAATTCAACCCTTATCCCGGTGCGCCCGAACTGTGTCTACCCGTTGAGCCACGTCGGTACGCCAAAAATGTCCAAGTCCTGTCCGGGAAAGCGCCGTAGCGCCCGGCGAAATGCGCAGGCGCGGTTTGCGCCATAATTTACCAATGCGCTTTGGGTTCGTTTTTCTTTTTTTCATGATCGCTCTGTCCGCCCAGACCACCAAACGAATGACAATTTTGGGCGAACGCCAGGTCCGCCCCCACAGCGATGCCGTCTTGCAGGTCAAAGTCTATAGCGGCGAAGGCCGCCTCCGCGAAGCCGGCTGGACCGTCCGCATCCTCTCCCCCAATGGCGGCTGGCTCTCAAAACCATTCCGCTTCCAAGGCACCGACTCCGAACCCTTCGCCGAACCCGCCACCAACCTCGCCGGCTCCATCTTTCGTCAACTCTCCGGCCAGTTCACCGTCAAAGACGCCCTCGTCTATCACGCCCCCGAAACCCCGGGAAAATATTCGCTCGAATTCCGCCTCGGCGAAACCCGCACCGAAGTCGAAATCGTCGTCGACCCCGCCGCCCCCTTTGTCGCCGATCCCAACGAAAAATGGACCTTCGGCCCGGAGGCCCCCATACCCGATCCTTACCGCCGTCTCGCCGAATATTACGCCCCCTATATCGCGCAGGAAACCTGGTACGACTGGCGAGCCGACACCCTCCGCCGCACCGATTTCGATAACGACTGGGAAGGCTCCAACAACTGGGACAACTTAGCCGCCGGTTCCAGCCAAGCCTACGTCTATTACGCCGCCATCGAATCCCAGACCCATTGGTTCCTCATCTATAACTTCTTCCACGCCCGCGATTACTCCGATAACTGTGTCGTCGGAACTTGTCATGAAAACGACAACGAAGGTGTTGTCTTAGCCATCCGAAAGGACGGCTCCGACTACGGCAAGCTGGAGACGATGGAGGCCCTGGCCCATAACAACGTCTATTCCTACACCGCCGACCCCGCCATTCGCGCCGGAGCCCATAACATCGAAGCGCCCATCGTCCTCCAGGGCGGCTCCCATCCCGTGGTCTTCCTCGAAGCCGGCGGCCACGGTGCCCTCGGCGGTGGCGATTCGAAATCGTACTTTGACCCCAATCGCCTCGACTGGCGTCAAAACACCGGCATCACGTACACTTACAAAGGCATCGCCGAGCGCCCTCGTCACGGTGTCGACCGCGAAGTCGGTTACGACTTACTCCCCATCTATCACCATTGGTGGGCCCGCGCTCGTCAGGAAGCACAGGAAGGCGAACGCATGTTCAGCGGTTTTTATAACTACGTCCCCTTCGGCAACCGACCCCGCATGCGCTACCCCAACGTCGCCGGTTCCTTCTTCGGCGTCAAACACAGCCGTGACAAAGCGAAACCGTTCTGGGGCTGGCACGACGTCGCTACCCAACGCAAGAAAATCCTCGCCACCGGCCAATGGGCTGTCGATCCAGCCTATTCCACCGCCCAAAATCTCCGCTTCCCCGCCGACCGCCCCATGTCCTCCGAATACGTCTTCAACCCCTATCTCGTCGGCCCCGGCGAGGAACCCGCCTTCGTCCCGATCATTCGGAATCTCGGCGGCGAACCTGCCTCGGCTCCGTCTGAACCCGTCGTTCGCAGCGGCAGTTGCACCGTCGAAGTCATCGTCGACGGCACCGTAGCCTGGCAGCCAACTGGCTACCAAGTCCTGGCCGGCGCCCCCCATCGGGAACTCAGCCAAACCTGCACCGCCCCGGTCCCAACCGACGCCAAACTTCGATACCGCCTGGAGAAGGGAACTGGCCGCGGCGAAGTCATCGTCGTCAACCCAGACCTCGGCCGCGTCGAAATCAGAGACACCGCCCGCGGCGCGGCAACCTATCGATTCACCGTCCACTGGGCAGTCGAAAACTGAAATCATCTGGTAGACTACCCGAAATGGCAGTTTGGACCAGTTGCGACGAAGTCGTAGCCCGATTCCTGGATCGGCCCGACGAAGAGTCGTTCGCCGAGGTCTTCCGCGCCATGGCTCCCCAGCTCATGGTCTACTTCCGAGCCCGCGGCTGCGAATCCGGCGTCGCCGAAGACCTGACTCAGGAAGTCATGCTCGCCACGTTTCGAAAGGTCGGCACCCTCCGCGACGGAAACCTCTTCCGCCCCTGGCTCTTCCGCATCGCCAAAAACGAGCTCCTCCAACACGTCCGCCAGCAAGGGCGCCGACCCGAAGTAACCGCGCTGCCCCCAGGCATCAGCGCCGGAGCCTGGAACCCCTTCGACGGCCTCTGCCTTGGAGAGTGGCTCGATTGCCTGTCCCCCGACGATCGTGAACTCATCTTACTCCGCTACGTCGACGGATTCGCTTATCATGAAATTGCCGAGTTACTCGAAATGCCCATGGGTACCGTGCAATGGCGCGTGTTTCGACTCAAGAAGCAGTTAGCGGAGTCCTTCGCATGAACTGGGACCAGGCACTCGCCAACGAAGGAGCCCGTTGGCGCCAAGCGGCGATCCGCCAGGTCGATACCGAACGCCTGCTCCAAGGCACCATGCGCCGACTCGAACGAGACGGGCTAACCGCCACCGAAGCCTTGGCCCTGATGGGCCACCTCCTCGAACCCCTCTGCGGCAAACAAGCCGCCCAATCCACCATGACCGCCGCTTCCCGCCGCTGCGGCGGCCTCTCCGCCCGCAACTGGCACTCCTTCGTCGCCTGCTTAAGCGAACTCATCAGCTCCTTCTGCGGCGCTGCCGCCGGTCGCCTCGTAGACCAAGCCGGTCTCTCCCTGGAGCTCGCATGATCGTCGAGTCGGCCGAGTTCATCAAGCTACTGGCCTACGTCGCCGCCCTCGCCTACTGCCTCCGCATCCGCGCCGACCACCCCCATCCTGCCCGCATGCGTCGCGCCTGGTCCTGGCTCGCTGCCAGCTCCGGCCTCTCCGTCCTCCGCCACGCCTTCGAACTCGCAGGCTATCTCGCCGGCTGGGAACTCGATCGCATGAGCTGGCGCCAAATCCTCATCGTTCTCGCGCTCCTCGCCCTCACCTGGGGCCTCGTCGAACTGGCGGCCGCCTTCCGCGCCGTCGGCTTCGGCCTCCACTGGCGCAATCTCGATTGGCTCTGGCTCGCCGCCATCGTCCTCCTCGCCGTACCCGTCGTCCTCAATCGAGACCGCCTCGGAGACGCCAGCTCCTCCGTCGCCGCCATGCGCTACCTCCAATATCTCAGCTCCCTCCTCCTCGCCGTCCCCGCCGCTCTCGCCCTGGGCCTCCACCGCATCAGTGTAGAAATGACCGGCGGCAAATGGGCTACCGCCCTGCAATGGATGGTCGCCTTCCTCCTCACCCGCCTAGTCTGTCTCTGCTTGCTCACCGCCGTCCCGGACTCCTGGCTCGCCATGACCCTCCTCGGCACCGCCGCCCCCTGGATGTTTGTCCTCGCCACCGCCGAACGCTGG
>JANODS010001290.1:0-2826 GCA_031412835.1 Acidobacteriota bacterium
CCACAGCCTGGCAACCGCTGTCTAGATGCGGCCGAACCTTGGCTTCAATTTCGCCCCCGTCATCTACAGTCACGACATTCCCATCTAAGCCCACGTCGCGTAGAGCCCCTAACAATAGATCCCGATTAGCCGGGACACTTAGACTTCCTGAGCCCGGATTCAAAACGACTACGACCTTCATCACCCGCCGCACCTCGTCCCGAGACGGCTTGGCGAACGGAGGTAGTTCGACACCCACTGACCGGTCACCGCCCGGCCAATGGTGCCCATAGTACCCTTGCGCCAGTTCAAAGAATTTCTAACGTCCATATGGATATGAGCCCCCCGCGGGGAAAGTGTTTCGCACTCTTGCGAAGGAAGAAGCGTGCCACGCCGGAGTCCAACAACACCCCGTCACCCGCGCAATCCGTTCTATGGAATACGGCTCCTCGTCCACCAAGCAGAAACGTCTTTGCCAACTCGCCGCAGCCGCGGATCTTGGATGATCCATTGTCTTTGTACCAGCTGCCCTCTGGAACGTCGGGCTTGAATTCGACCCACAATCGCAACTTGTTTAAGTCGGCGATGCTGATGGCCCGGCCTCGCATTCTTCGATACCGTTTTCAATTAGCTCGACCAGCATTCAGGTGGTGCTGAGCTTTCGGGACTTCGCCATCGTGCGGACCTGCGATGCCAGCTAGTGCCAACTAGTTTCAGCGCGCTTTCGGTACAGGTTGAACTTCGCCCCGCCCCACCGGCCCCTCCCCCAGAAACCCTAAATACAACCCCTCCATCTCCCGAGCAAACCCCGCCGTATCGCACAGCGCCGAACCCAGCAACCTCTCCCGCATCCCCGCCCGCAACGCCCCCAAATCCCCCGGATCACTCGCCAACCCCACCGCCTTCTCCACATACCCCCTCAAATCCGCCGCGGCAAACTCCTCCAGCCCCGCCGCCCGCAGCAACGAAACCCCCTGCCGCGCCGCCCACCGGTCCCCGTCAAAACAAATCACTGGCACTCCCTGCCACAAAGCCTCCGACGTGGTCGTCCCCCCGTTATACGGAAACGGATCCAGCGCCACGTCCACCTCCCCATAAGCCCCCAAAAAATCGAAATGCGACGACCGCCCCGAAAACTGCACCCGCTCCGCCCCCACCCCCTTCGCCACAAACGCATTCCGAATATAGTCCACCACCGTCGTCCGCTGGAGCAACCCGTTCTTCAGCAACAACCGCGCCGAAGGAGCCCGCCGCAATATCTCCACCCACGCCGCAATCACCCCCGGATTCAACTTATGCAACGAAGCAAACGACCCAAAAGTCAAAAACCCGTTCCGTAAGTAAGGCGCCGGAGCCACCTCCGGAACCGGATACTGCACCCGATAAGTCAGATAACACCCCGCCACCCGCGCAATCTTCTCCGTGTAATACTGCTCCTCCTCCGGCTTAACCACCCACTCATCCCCAATCAAATAATCGTAAGCCGCGATCCCCGACGCGGCATACAAATTAAACCAAGCCACCAAAATCGGCGCCGGCTTCCGCGCCACCAACCCCAGCCGCTCCACCGTGCTGTAGCTGTTCAGATCAATTAGTAGGTCCAGCCCCAACCCCTCAATCCGATCCGCCGCCTCATCATTCGACAATCCCGTAATATCCACAAATTGATCCAGCGCATTCGGCCGATAACTTTTGCAATCAACCAACGGCGTATCCGAAATTAGCACAATCTGAAACCGGCTCCGATCATGCTCGTCGATGATCCCCCACACCGGCTTCATCCAGTTCTCCGAAGCAAAAAACGCGGACAAATACCCAATCCGCACCCGCTCGCCAGGATCCCGCCGTCTCGCCGCGGGCGGCGCCGCCACCGGCAGACACGAACCCGCCCACCGCCGCCGAGCCTCCAACACATCCTGATGCGTCGCCGTCGGGCTAGCCGGAATCGCCGTCGCAATCGACGAAAGCGACAGCGGGTTCTCCCCATTCTTCATCGCCGCCCGAAACTGCGCCAACGCCAAATCTGTCTCCCCCATCTCAAACAACGATTTCCCGTAATTATGGTGCGTCGCCACATGCTCCGGATCAATCGCCAGCGCCCTCTCCCAGCAAGGAATCGCCCCCCCGTACTCCATCAAATTGTTGAAGCCGCACCCCGCCCCGTACCACGCCGGCAGATGCCCCTCATCGCACTGCAAGCCGTCCCGATACGCCCCGACAGCCTCCTTAAATCGACCTTGGCTCTGCAGGACATCACCCAACAGCGTAAATCGTTCCGCCGATCGCCCCTGTCCCGCGAGCAAGGCCCGGCAGGCGGTCTCCGCCTCCGATAGGCGTCGATCCTGATACAGCGCTAGCGCGATAACATACGGATCCATCCCCTGAGCATATCGGAACAGGCCATCAAATCGGTACCCACATCGCGGGTTCATTTGTTTCCTTCGGCACTCGCGAAGAATTGACCACCCCTGCTCGTCAAAAGTTGACCACCAACCGGCCCCGAGTGCGCTGCCTGTCCGACGAGCATGGGCTTGTGGCGCCCGGCCTGGCCGCGCGGCCAAAAGGTCGGCCCCAAAATTTATTCAGCGAATTACGCGCCTGCGGCGCGGATGAGGAAGGTAGCGCCCGTCGCCATGCCACGTGGCACGATCAGTTTTTGGTGTGGTCAAAACTATTCGAGTAGAGGTGGTCAATTTCTGGGGAGCGCCGAGGTTTGTTTCTGATCCGGAATTTTCTTTGCCTTTCCATGCGCCGCCTCTCAACCAGGTCCAGAACGCTAGACGGGCAATCAGCATCCACGGAGTTGCCGCGGACGGCAAACAATAATCGAACAACGCGACGGACGAA